>JAQUQK010000005.1:0-12231 GCA_028716125.1 Thermoplasmatota archaeon
ATGAATATCGCCATGCTCTGGATGCCTGTGCAGGCAAGAACAATTGTTATTGGAAAGTCTACGCCATTGTAATATATGTTGCAGCCGTGGACAACGTTGGAAATGGTCTGCCCCGGCCCGATGTACGCAGGAAGGCCAAACAGGTTCAGGAGCCAAACCGTCTGCTGCGCCACTCCGTAGATTAGGGCGCTTGCGATGCTTGGGATTTTATCTATTACAAAATAAACCCATCCGATTATGAACGTGGCGCCGGCCATCCAGCGCAGATTTATGTTTTCGGACTCTGTATAATAAAGGCCGAGTTCCTGGTATGCAAGATACATCAGGACATATACGCCGATCACGCAGAAAAGCATGTTGACAATGTCCCCGCCCTCTATAACGTAAAGTTCCATCGGCTGCATTGCCCAGTATGCGGCAAAAACTATCCAGCCGATCATTGTGATGAGATGGGATTTCTTTCCGTCTAGCTTGTAGCCGATGCCCAAAAGAAGCAGGCCGCCGAACACCAGGATTGTGCCGAGAGTCCAGAATGCGCCGCTGCCTTCGGTTGTGCTCCAGAACAAGTATCCCGCAATGAGCTCGATTGTCACGATGGCGAAGAATCCGATTGTGAACGACTTGTCCGAGGTTTTTTCCAATATTGACTGTTGATGAACGCTCAAATTATCACCGATTGCTTCTGTGTATCTGGAGAAAGTTAAAAATGGTTTTGAACAATCGATTTAGAAGATGAACGCCCCCTGCAGCAATAAAGATTCAAAGGAAAAAAGAAAAAAACGCGAAAAACTGCAGGTCAAACCTACGAATACTTCACCAGTAATTTCATGTCGTATTTGGCGCCGTCGTCATAGCCAAATCCGCCGCTGCTCATGCCATAGCCACTGACGTCTATCTTGTAGGCCCCATAGGCGCTGAAGGAATTTATCGTTATTGTGGCGGTCTCACCCGTAACCGGATCAACTTCTCCCGTACCAATTTCGGTACCGGCTGGATCCTTGACGGAGACTGTCACGTAGCCCAGGGTGACTGGAACAGGCAGTGGCACAGGCGAATCGGGCTCCGACATAGATAGAGCGATTTCCAAGGTCGCAGTCTTGGCGCCCTGATCTACCGGGAAGGTATATTCCATCGAGTAGCCATCCGGGGAAGACGTATCTATCCAGTCCGAGTAAGTTTGTGCATAGTCCCCATGTGTCTGGTTTTCTCCAGTCTGGTTGCTGAGAGTTTGGTCCCCTGTTGCATTCTCTCCAGTTCCGCTAGTTTCCACACCGGTTCCGCTAGTCTCCTGGCTCGTCTTTTCTTCGCCGGTACATCCGCTGAATGCCGTCGTCAGCATCAGGCCCATCATGGCAATTGCCAAAACTATATTTGCTTTCATTTCACTCACTCCAGAATATCCTGCAGAATCGCATGGAGATTATTTGTAAATCCAGCAGGCACATAATGTAAGTGATATACAGACTTATAAGGATGCCGCTAAATCTTCGCACTCTGGATATTCCCTCTATTTTTTGTCCGGCGGAATCAGGTCGATGGCATTCGCAGGGCACACTTCGTGACAGCAGTAGCACCTTATGCATTTTGCAAGGTCGATGTGCGCCTTTCCTCCAATCACTTTTGCTGCGCCCCTGGGGCAGATTTCCTGGCACTTTCCGCAGGCAATGCACTTTTCGTTTGGCGAAGGAATTCTTGCAAGTCCGGAAGTTCCAAGGATCTTTGCAGTAGAAGGCAGCTCAAAACCCTCTATTAAAACTTGATCTGGCCGCAACGCGGGATACTCAATTCTTGCAGGCCACATTTTGCGAAGGTAAGCATTTTTCAGGACAGGGATTTTCATGGGTTCGGCGCCAATTATCCTGCATGCCGTAATGTCAAGGGCGATCGCGTCGTCCGAGGCAAGAAGCAGGCCAATTTCTATCGGCTTGCCGTTCTGCGGGCCGTTGCCGTGCATTCCGACAATCGCGTCCATTATGAAAAGATCCGGTTTTCTCGCTGAAAAAACGTCGAGGAGCACGTCCGCAAAAGCATTTGGATTCGGGAAAAATGAATGGTATTTCGTCTTGTTTATGCCGGGAATTGCGCCATACATCAACTTTGTGGAAAGTGTAAGGGTCATGAAAGCGTGCGTCTTCAATTTTGGAAGCGCAATCACCTTGTCGGCGTTGAGGATGTAATTGCATATTGGCGCGTGCTTCAGGCGCTTTGCACCCGGAATCTGAACTTTGCGCGAGCCGGTGTCGTATGAAAGCTCTATTCCCTTCTCCTTTGCGATGGCTTTCATTCCGCTGCGCTCATATGCCTTTTCAAGCGAGCGCCGATTGAAGAATCCCGCGGGGGAGTCGCCTATGTACGGAATCCCGCCCTGCGCAATGACTGCATCTGCGACTGCGCTTACGACCGCAGGATGCGTTGTCACCGCCTTTGCAGGATCCATTCCGGAAAGCATGTTTATTTTGAGAAGAACCCGCTCGCCCTTCTTTACGAACTTGCCCATCCCGCCAAGATGCGAAAGCATTGAACTGACGTCTACCGCTTCATATATGGATTTCTGTATGCAGACCTTTGACAAGCCCGAGGATGCCATGTTTGGGATATTCGCTCGCAGGTTATATGCTGTTTTGCCAGAATACTTATAATGAAATTTTGGATATTTGCTTGGGTTTTGGTATGCTTGATTGGACTGGATGGATGAATCCTTATGCCGTCGCCTACATGATGGTAATGATTGGCACGATAATTCTGATTTGGCTGGTTCCGAAGGAATTCATCAACGAGTGATGGTGTTTTTTGTGAAGGTTAAGACCGCAATAATAGGCCTAATCGCTCTTGTAGTGCTTGCAGGGATTTTCGTCGTTTTCCTCGGAAGCGAGGACGTGCGCGTCCCCGACCCATTTGGCGACAGCAGGCAGAAGATGGCAAACGAGCTTACTGCTTGCAAGACCGCGGCAAATGGCGGCGACTGGACTGGAGCAAAGTCGCACCTTGATTTGGCAAAAGCAGTTTGGAATGGAGAAGTAAAGTCCACTTTCTCGCAGGACGAGAAATTCAAGGACAGGACTTCAACGGTCGAGAAATATCTTACTTATCTTACATCCGACGTATCAAGCAAAAATGCCGGAAATCTTAACTACAACGCAAACCAGACGATTTGGGCGATTAGCGCTCAGCCAGAAGGGTTCAAAGTCGCGGCCGCGCAATACACCGTCTGGGACTGGGTTTTCGCAATGGCCATTGGAATTGGCTTCAACATTGGCGTGATTGCTGCAGCCATGTATTTGCGCAAGACTTACAAGGGAGGCGAATAAATGATTCACTGGATTGACCTAACGATTCTCGCAACTTTCCTCATATTGATACAGTATACTGGAATATACTTCAGCAGGCACATGAAAGGCTCGGTTGACTATTTCCTTGCGTCGCGCTCGATGCCATGGTACTGGATTGCAATGGCGGTCTGGGCGACGGGAATTGACCTGGTTCACGGATTCTTTGCGCACGGCGCAGCCGCCTACAACTGGGGCATAGTTCAGTGTAATTTCGAATGGATACAGGGTCCATTTGAATTCATAGTGGCAGGAATATTCTTCGTAGCGTTCTACTGGAAGTCCGGCGTCTTTACAATCTCGGAATTCCTCGAGCGCCGCCTTAGTGTCTGGTGCAGGCTCATATACACCATCGTCTGGGAAGTTTTCTTCATAATCACTGTGGCCGCAGGGCTATATCTGACAGCGCTCTTCCTTGAATCCGGGCTTGGCCTGAACATATGGCTTGGCGTCCTGTTGATGCTTGCGGTTTCGAGCATTTTCACGCTGGTAGGCGGGCTTTCGGCAGTTATAATGACTGATGTCGTGCTGTTCTTCCTGATGATACTCGGCACGATACCGATATATTTCATACTGACGAACCGCTTCGGCGAAATAGTACAGATAAAAGATTGGATGATAAGCAACTGGGGGGTCAGCACGGAATACTTCAACCTCATTCCAAGCGCAGTCCACCCTTATGCGCCAGGACCATGGATCATCCTCGGTCTGTGCCTCGTTCTTGCAATGGGCTGGTCTGTAGCCCACCAGGCGCTTATCCAGCGCAACCTTGGCGCAAGGACGGTTTATGACGCAAAGTTCGGAAACATAATGTCCACGGTTCCAAAGACATTCGGCGCATGGCTTTACATGATACCGATGGCATTGGCATCAGTATACTTCGCGGCTGACGGCATATTCGTCCCCAAGCCGGACGCAGCATACGGCCTGATGGTCATGAACATATTGCCAGTAGGGTTGCTTGGAATTGCAATGGTAGGCCTGTTCTCTGCAGGAATATCAACTTACTGCTCGGTATTCAACTCTTGCGCGACAATGTTCGTCAGGGACATATACGAAAGGTTCTTCGTGCGCGACAAGCCCGATGAGCATTATTTCCGCGTCGGCCAGATAACAACGGGCGTAGTCATAGTCCTGAGTTTCCTGATGGTCGCTGTCGTCATGCGCACCGACCTGATAATGACGTTCATCCAGACAATGCTATCCATATTCCAGGGACCATTCTTCGCCATAATACTGCTTGCGATATTCTGGAAACGCACTAACGGGGCAGGCGGCACCTGGGGCCTTATACTGGGAGCGCTTGTGACCCTTGCGCTCAACCTCATGACCGAAAAGACGTTCTTCGAGGTTGCATTCTATGGTTTCCTCGCGACGCTTGTAATCACGATAATCGTGTCGCTCATGACAAAGCCGCCAAGGCCGGACCAGGTCGAAGGGCTTACATGGGGCACGGGAATAGAAACGCGCCAGAATGTCGTGGAGAAGCGCGCCGGAATGGCCATGCCTGCAACCTTGGTCAAGAAAGTGAAATACAAGGTTCCGTGGTATAAGGACATACGCATATGGTCCACAATCATACTGCTCGCGCAGATAGTTCTCCTGCTTTATTTCGCGGGGGTGTAAGAATGGTGAAACCTGTTGAGGGAATCAGCGGAGATGCGCTAGAAGCCGAGTTCCGAAAAGCGGAAATAATCGTCTCGGACCAGATGAGGATGATTGGCATCATAACCGCAATCATCGGCGCAATCGCGTTCGTGCTTCCCTTCTTCGCAGCCCGCTCCAGCAATGCATACATCGAGGGATGGCGCATCGCAAGCACGCTTTCCATAATCGGCGTAGGCATATTCTTCATAATCGCAGGCAGGATAAAGCGCAAGAACCTGGAACAGAAGAAATAAGCGGAGCGATTTGAAATGAAAGCCATTAGGTTCGAGCCGATAATAAAGGATGAGGCGGATGCGCTTAAGGCGCATTATTCCGCCAGTTCCAAAAAGATAAAATCGCTCGAACTCGTTTATCTCCCTTTTTGCCTTTTCAAGTATAAGATTAGCAGGAAAGCATGGCTTGGCGAGGACAAAAGCGATGAGTCCCTGCTTCTTGCTGACATGGTAAACGGCATCCCGATAAACGTGCCCGCGCAGGTCGAGTTCAACGACAAGACGGGGAAAATGGCCCCGCTGATTTCAGGAATCGACAAGTCGAAGGCAACGCGGCTTGCAGGTCGAGGCCTTAAAGTAAAGGTAAGCAAGATTTCTGTGGAAAATGCAGACTTGCCGGAAAAAAGCACCCTTAAAACCGCAATAAGCCATAGAGAAGCCGTTAGAAAAGGTCTTTGGGCGCTACGCTACGACCTTATGAACATCTGGGGCCCATTCAGGAGCAAATCGCTTGAAATGTCAAGGTCGGAGGCGGAGCCGCTGCAGGTTTATTTCCCATATTGGATATTGTATTATCCAAAGAATGGGAAAATGGATTTCGAGGCGCTTGACGCGCTTAGTGGATCAAAGGAAGGAACGCAGATAAAAATGTCGATAGTTCGCGCAATGAGTTTGATGGAGTGAGAGAATGGCAAAGAGCAAGATATCAAAATATGTAGATATGGCCGGAGAAAGCGTCTCGAACTTGGGTGAAGTCGCAAAGGAGCGCATAGACCAAAGGCCGCTTCACGTCGTTCTTGACAAGATTATACTCTTCAAGGAGAACAACTACCAGTACATACGCATAACTGCAAAAGGATATTACTTCGGCAGGATGCTGAATGAAAAGGACAGCCTGGATGCAAGATGCTTTGTTGTCGGCAGGCTAAACCCGATCTCAGGTGAAGTCGACTATTCCTACGGCACAGCAAAATCCCCAGAATCAATGGGGTATATAGGGTTTGATTATGATAAGAAAACTGGACTGTGGACCGTAGACTTTGGCCCATGGCCGGAAGAATTTCCGCTCCAGGGGCAGGACATAATCGTGCGCCTCAATGCAAAGGGGCACAGCACCGCAACCCGCGGAAAGGTCGAGTAAGGCAGTTTTTTCATGCACGAGATGCGCTGGCACCCCCTGCAGAAAGAATGGGTGATTATAGCCGCCCACCGCCAAGGCAGGCCGATGATGCCAAAGAACTTCTGCCCGTTCTGCAAGGGTGCTGAGGAAATACCGGAAGTTTTTGACGTTCTGGCGCTTCCGAATAAATTCGCATCGCTCCAAGAGGATGCAAAGAAAATTGAAGACACTGGCGACGAACTTTACAAGAAGAGAAGCGCATATGGGGCATGCGAAGTCATAGTTTACACTTCAGAACACGATGCGACCCTGAAATCCCAGCCTGTAGAGCACATCCGCAAAGTCATCGACCTCTGGGACAAGCGATACAAGGAACTGGGCGCCAAGAAGGAAATAGAATACGTTTTCGAGTTCGAGAATAAGGGTGCCGCAATCGGCGTCACTCTCCCGCACCCTCACGGCCAGATTTACGTTTTCCCATTCGTTCCGCCAAAAATACAGAATGAGCTGAATTCCGCAAAGGAATACTACGGCGAGAAAAAGAAGTGCATTTTCTGCGAAATTTTGGAAAAGGAGCGCAAGGCGGCTCCGAGCAGAATTGTATGCGAAAACGAGCAGTTTGTGGCATTCATACCATTCTACGCCCGCCTGCCTTACGAAATCCACTTGTATCCGAAGCGCCACGTCCAGAGCGTTTCCCAACTGACAGGAAAGGAAAGAGATGCGCTTGCAGCAATGCTAAAGGACATAATATCGCGCTACGACTCGGTTTTCGGTTTCGAGCTGCCATACATGATGATGCTTTTCCAGGAGCCCACTGATGGAAAGAAGCATGAATACTTCCATTTCCACATTGAGTTCAGGCCAATGCACAGAAGCAAGGACAAATTAAAGTTCCTCGCTAGTGTAGAGTCGGGCGCAGGCAATTTCATAAACGACACAAGCCCCGAGGAAAAGGCGAAGGAACTCCGCGACGCAAAGATTTGATTTTCAAATTCAAGGTTGGTTTTATGCAGAACGTCGAGACGCTGAAGGCAAAATTCAACGAGATATATGGCCAGGCAAAACTGCGTGTTTTCAGGGCGCCAGGCCGCGTGAATCTCATAGGCGAGCATACTGACTACAACGGAGGATTCGTCCTTCCAGCAGCGATAGACCGCGAATTTCTTGCGGTGGTAGCCCCTACGAACGGCGGCGAAGTCAAGGCGTTCTCGATGAACACGAACACTGAAACGAAATTCTTGCTCTCGGACATAAAGCACGTTCCGGGCGACTGGGGCAACTACATGCGTGGAGTTGCGCAGTGCCTCCAGAACACGGGCATATATCTTAGGGGATTTACTGCAGTTATTTCAAGCACCGTGCCAATGGCTTCCGGCCTTTCCAGCTCAGCCGCGCTTGAAGTTCTCACAGAAACAATATTCGAAAAACTTGATGGATTCCACATTGACCCGGTTGACGGCATAAAGCTTTGCCAGAAGGCCGAGAATGAATTTATAGGGGTAAAATGCGGAATAATGGACCAGTTCATTTCAAAGCTCGGCAAGAAGGACTATGCGCTTTTCCTTGATTGCAGGAGCCTTGAATACAAGCATGTTCCGCTTTCAAAGGACGCGAAGATTGTCATTGTGAATACTGGAGTCAAGCGCGCTCTTGCGGGCTCTAAATACAACGAGCGCAGGGCGGAATGCGAGCAGGCGGTTTCAATATTCTCAAAGCACAAGAAAGGCACACTGCTCCGCGATTACGACCTCAACGATTTCCAGAAGTGGCAGAACGAATTGCCTGAAGTCGTGCGCAGGCGGGCAAAGCACGTCATTTCGGAAAACGCAAGAGTGCTTGACGCCATTGATGCACTTAAGGCAGGCAACCTGGAACTCTTTGGCCACATGATGTACGAGTCCCACGACAGCCTGAAAAATGACTATGAAGTCAGTTGCCTGGAACTTGACACGATTGTAAACACCGCAAGGAAAACACCGGGAATTCTTGGCGCGCGCATGACTGGCGCGGGCTTTGGCGGATGCGCAGTTGTTCTTGCCGAGCCAAGGGGCGTGGAAAGATTCGTGCAAAAGATGGAAGACGATTACCAGAAGGAATTCGGGCGCAAGCCGGAAATTTACGTCTGCACCGCAGAGGATGGAGCGGGCGAGATAAAGACTTAAGTTATTCAAAATTTTTAGAAATGTTTTTTCTTTTGAATTTTCAAATGTTTTTGAAATGTTAAAATAAGAGAGAAAATCGATTTTATTGTTTTTTCCTGCGCATCACCAGCGCAACCGCGCAAATGCCCATTAGCGCGAAAGCGCATTCGAATCCCGGTATGAATGCTTTCTTGGCCTGCGCGATTTCGCCGAATGCGACCATTGACTTTTCGGTTGCCGGGAACGGTGTTTCAAGAGTTACTTTTCCAAGTCCGCCATCCTGTCCGCGGTTCCAGACTGCAATGCACAAGTTATTGGCGCCATTGACATCAAGAACTCCTTTCGGCAGTATGAATTTGTGCTGCGGCCCCTTCTCGTCCCAGTAGCGCCCGATCATCACGCCGTTAAGGTAGATATTTGACTTGCTCTGGCAGTTTTCAATGTTCACGTATATCGGGACGTCCTGGTTTTCTGGGATGTCTACGCTGAAGTTGGTGCTGTACCAGCCGATCCCCTGATAGTCCAGGCTGCGCGATTTCCAGTTGTCTGGCACGCTTACTGGCTGCCATGTAGAGCGGTCGAATCCGGGCATCGCCCAGCCATTGCGCTCGCCATACATGGAACCCATTATTCTCCATTCGGTCATAAGTCCGTCAATTCCAACCATGTTTGCGCTTATCACTCCGCGCGGATTCTTCGCGTCGGCAAAGAGCATGAAATTCTTGTTGTGCCCAAGGCTTTCGGTCAGTATTGCAATCACGTTCTTGCCCGGAACTACAAGGCCGGATGGGATCTGGAAAATTGCTGGATCCGGCTGGTTCCAGCCGTTTGCCGCATTCGGCCCTGCCTGCGAATATTGAATGTCCTGGTTGAACGTCGTATGCGTTCCAAGGTACTGGCTGTTAAGATAAACAGAATAGCAGTGGCGCGCATCCACTTCAAGCGCAAGGTCGAGCGGGGTCGGCGCAATTACCGTGAATGTGCCCCTATACCATGTGAACCCGTAGTGGAAGCCATATATATCCATATCCATCTCTGCGCCAAAAGGTATCGATACCCACGACGAGTCGTCGTATTCAGGGACGATTTCAGGGGTTTCCTGCATGAATTTCCAGTTTGAAAGCTGTGGAACTTGATATGAATGCGGGGCAGAAACCGAGAATTTCGCAGATCTGATTGTTGCATCATGCTCTGCAGAAACGGAAGCTCCGTTTACCTTCATGCCGCCGAGGTCGAATGGAGCGATTACAGTTACATCGCAAGTGCTATTTGTCTCAATGTCAATCGAAACTTGGTTTCCCTGCACAGCAATTCCGCGCACAAGATATTCGCCGCCGACCAGGAAGTCGCCCTGTGGCGATGAGAAAGTGTAGAACTTGCCCGCCTCTTTTTGGTCGGTTATTATGAATAGCATCTTCTTTCCGTCGGATTCCAGAAGGACATACTGGTATCCCGCAGTGTGCTTGTAATTGAGCTTGAGCGTTTTCTTGGCTCCGTCCCACGAATGCGCTGCATCGGACATAATTACGTTTGGCTCCGAAGCGAATTTGAGAACGGTCTCGCCATCTGCGTTCTCGTCGCCGAAAAGCACGATTGCTGTTCTATCCCCAAGGTTCTTTTTTGTCAGAAGTTCGGAAGTGGAATAAACGAGCTTTGAGTTCCCGAGGTTGTAATTTACCATCAGGATTTTCATCGACCTGTCCGGCATGTTGATTTCGCCGCTTGATGGGATTGTGTACTGCGCCCCATCGACGGTTGCGGTAAGGGTCGTCTTTATTCCGCCGTTGATGTCAGCATTCCTAAGGAATACGAGGCATGACTTTGTATCTGGATTAGTCCTGACCTTGTAAAGCGCAGCGCCGTTTGACGCAGTCACGTCGGAAGTTGCATCGGTCTTTGCAAAGGCGTCTGTGAAGCCGTCTACCTGCATTGCTATTTTCTTCATCGAATAATACTGCTCCGAAAGCCCGCGCCCCTCCCTGACAGCGGCGCCATAATCATAGCTTGTGTAAACTTCCGGGTTCATCCAGTATTCCCAGTTCGTTCCGCCATAGAACATGTAGTGGGAGTACATCGTGAATCCCTGGCCGAGAAGCGACTTGTCGATTATGTTGTAATACTGTGCATTGAGCCATGCCCTGCGGGCATCATAAGAAGCGCCAGCGACCCCCCAGCCGTCGTACCATCCGCCCTGATATTCGACCATGTACATTGGGCACGGTACTTTCGTCGCGTATCCGCGCACCTGGCTTTCAAGCCCGTCAAGGCCGGAGAACGTGGATGTGGTCCATTCGGTGCTCGGGTCTGTAGTCGGATACATGTCAGTTCCATATATGTCTGTTACATCAGCCCATGAACCCTGTATCGGGTTGTCGTTGTGGTATATCGGGACGTTTATTCCGTATTTCTGGGCCATCGTGTAAAGTTCCTGCATGTATTGCTTGATTCCGTTTATCGCCGAATATTCGTTTTCTATCTGGAATGCGATTACGCTTCCGCCGTTTGTTATCTGGTGCTTTGCGATTATGGGCACAACGTGGCTGAACCACTGGTCGACGTAGTTCATGTATCCTTCGGAGTAAACGCCGAGAACCGGGACTTGGGCGCCGGGAGCAGGCTGCTGGCATCTAAGTAGCACATCGTCGCCCTTTGCCACAAGCCATCCCGGGAAGCCGCCTGCATCAACTTCGGCGCAAATATACGGGCCGGGACGCGCCGAAACGTAAAGCCCCACTTCCTCGCAAACGTCAAGGAGGTAATCTATGTCCCGTATTCCAGTGAAATCATAAACGCCCTCTGCAGGAGAATGGAAGCCCCAGTAGAAATATATCGTGACAGTGTTGTAATTCGCGGCCTTCATCTTCAAAAGTACGTCCTTCCACATTTCCGGGGCGGGAAGGCGCCAGTAATGGAACTCGCCGCCGATGCTCATTATGCGTTGTCCGTCAATCATTAGGCTGTACTTGTCAAACGTCACCTTGTGCGGGTTGCCGTCCACAAAAGTCTTCGAGCCCAAATTTGCAATTGCTTGTTCCGGCTGGGCCGCAGACGCGCCATCGCTTCCAAACATCATTCCGGCCATCGGTGCAAGAAACATCACGGCCAGCGTCAATGCCAACATTCTATTTTCCATTTCATCACTTCTCCACAACATCCTAAATCGCGATTGAATTGAAAGAGGCGATTTCCTCGGCGACGATTCCATAGCCATCCAGGACTTTGACCGAGTAAACGCCGGGCAGAACCGCGGAAACGTCGAGGCGCACGAGTTTGTCGGGTGCGCAGTCGTATTCTGCAACGGTCTGCGAGACCAACGAAAGCCCCTCAGAAACAGGAACATATTGGACAACAATTTTGCCGTTCAGGGGCGCAATTACTGCTCCAGCAATCTTGCCGTTTTCAAGTTTTATTCTTTCCTGCATGAAAGTTCCGCCAAGGCTGATCGACTGCACGGTTGCTATCCCTTTCACAAGGCTTGTCCATATGTCGAATTCTAATGACTCGCCGGGCTTGAGCGTTGAATATTTCTTGAACTTCTCTACGCAGTCAACGATAGAATCGCCGACGCCATTCGTGGCTTCAAGCGCCATCTGCTGGTATCCGCGGTGGCCGCCCTGGTCAATCCAAATACCTGCATAAGGCATAACGTCGGTCGGGAATGAGAATGCCATCATCTCCTTGGTGGATGGGTCGTATCCCGCAATCCAGCCTTCTGAAAGCTTTGTGCTGAACAGTTTGTCGCCTGCGCAAAGGCTTGCCGG
>JAQUQK010000005.1:12331-21755 GCA_028716125.1 Thermoplasmatota archaeon
TTGAATTCCATGTTGTTTGGCTTCAAGCTATCATCCTCTTTTGAATCTTGATTTACGCATCCTGCAAATGCTGAAACTGCGAAAAGAAAAACAAGTGCAGCGTTAATCCACTTTTTCGAGGCTTTCTCACGCATTTGCAACACCTTAGGTAATGCGCATTTGGTTTATCCTCTTTTTTCCTTATCCTACAATCTTGAGAAGCTGGCATGCGTGCGGCATGAGCATGGTTGAGTATGTCCCTGAAGCTTCGCCTGCGCTTGTTCCCGCCCACATGTCGTATAACTTGTATGTCCCTTCTCCCCTGCCGATGTCTGCGAGGTTCAGAGTTATGTAGTTTGGATTCGTGTCCCAGTTGAATATTGCGACTGCGCAAGTGCCATCGTCAAGTGGCAGATACCAGATCTGCGGCAGTTCCGAAAACGTTGGCCTGTATGTGTTTCCGAGGACAACAAACATCGGAATGCTTAGGTCGGCGTGGCTGAACAGGTCTATCGGTATTGCCGATTTCCCGCTTCCTATCAAACCATAGACTTCCTTGTTGTTCAAGAGCGCAAGCCGCTCTGCCGAAAGCTCAGGCAAATTATCAGAAAGCATAGTCACTCCGCCGCAAAGGACGCAAGCAGTTGCAAGTGATTTTGCCTCATCCGCTGTGTAAGGATCGCGTACTACTATCACGTCAGGGTCGTTGTGGTAGAAATTGGAACTTATGTAATATCTAGCGGCAATGTTCCTGCATTCCCATATGAGCCAGAACCAGTTCATGAACGCATATCCGCTCATTCCAAGGAACACGTCCCCGCCTATGCGATTTCCGTCGAAAATTCCAACGCCCGGAAGTATTGGCGCTCCGCAGCCATCAATATATGAGTCATTGCCCATTGCCTCGCGGATTATCTGAAGGCCGATGCGAAGCGCTTCAGTTCCAGTCTTTGTATTGTCGTAGTGGACGCCTTCGTAAGCGCCGGCAAAAAGGAAATCAATCTTGATGTAGTCATAGCCCCAGTCGTGGACGTTTGTGAAAACTTCCTGCAGGAATTTCTGCGCTTCCGGATGGGTCGCGTCAAGGCACCAGTGCGCCGAGCCGTCGTCCGCATTATATGTTAGATAACTTCCGCTCTCGCTCTTTATGAATGCGTCCGGGTGCGCAACTGCGAAGGGCGCGTTCGGGTTCATAAGGAAAGGCGCAAGCCAAATTCCCGCCTTGAAGCCCATGTCGTGTATCTTCTTTGCAATGCCATCCATCCCATTCGGGAATTTCTCGTTGACCGTCCAGTCGCCCCAAAGCTTCTGCCAGCCGTCGTCTATCTGGACGTATTCATAATCAACGTTTGTGAGGCCTTTCAGGGCATTTGCATTGTCAAGTATGCATTGCTCAGTTATTGTATCAAAATAATAGTACCACGAGCACCAGCCCATCGGCGGGCCGAATACGTGTCTTGCATTCATCGCTTTTCCAGCAAGAACGCCGTATTCTTCCATGTCCTGGAGTTTGTCATTTGATGATTTGACATATATCAGGTCCGACTGAATTTCTGCGCCTGGATTCAGCGCGACTTTTTCGCCAGTTCCTCCGCACTGGACTGCCCATGAAGACTGGAAATCCGGTGTAGATTTGTAAGAAACTGTCGTCTTCCATTTCTCGGCAGTGAGTGCGCCTGCGACATACGACTTACCGGAAAGTTCGTCGTAGATGCACTGCACCCAGTAGCTCGTGCCGTTTGAAACGGATGCGCCGTAGTTTTGGTCGTACATCAAGTCCTGGTTTGCCTCGGTTCCAAGAACGCGCACGACACCTGAATATTCCCACGACGAGTATCCGTTCATCAGCGTGAGCACCGTTCCTTCAGGCGCAGTGAATCCTATTGCGCTTCCGTAATCAGGGTTAGCATCGAATGGGCGAATCGCGCTTACCGTGACGCCTTTCAACAGCAGATTCAATATTGAAGTGCGAATGGTTGCATACCCTCCGTCAGGATATACCGTAACGTTCTGGACAATGCATATGCCCGATGGCGCCTTAAATAATATTTCAATGCTCTTTGCAGTTCCAAGCACGCCGCGAGTAATGCTTTCGCGCCACTCCTCCACCTGGCAATCTGGCGTGTAAGTCCACTCGCTATCGATGCAAACCCCTGCAACCGCGTTCTCTATCGCATTGCCCGAAGCCCAGGACATTGAAAAAGTGCCTGCGCCTAAATCCGCCGTGAAATCCACAAGCCCGTTTGCAATCTTTAGCAGCGAACCGGAAATTGAGACCGAAATTTTCTCAAGGGCTGCCTCTTCCTCAGATAGCGGAGCCTTGTCGCCTCCAAGGCATCCAGCGAAAACTGTCGCGAGCATCAGACCAGACAGCATCATTGCCGCCAATGCGTTCATTTTCATGTTTTCACCTTTACGTTTTCTCAATCTTCAACAATTGGACTGAATGAGGCATAAGCGCGACAGAATACGAGCCGGACGCTTCGCCAGCGTCGGTCCCGGTCCAAAGGTCGCGCAATTTGTAAGTTCCTTCACCTCTTCCTATTTTAGACATGTCTAGAGTTACATATGCCGGAGCATTTCCCCAATTGAATATGCCGACAGCGCAGCTGCCATCGTCAATCGGCAGATACCATATCTGCGGCATCTCGTCAATCGTCAGGCGATAGCCTGTTCCGCTGATGGACATCGCTGGCGGGAATGGGTCTGCATGCGCGAAAAGGTCTATTGGGATTGCCGACTTGCCGCTGGAGACAAGCCCGAAAACTTCCTTGTTTTTGAGAAATGCAAGCCTCTCCTCGGAGAGTGTGGGCAGGTCGTCAGTGAGCATTGCAACCCCGCCGCAAAGGACGCAGGCGGTTGTAAGGGCTTTTGCCTCATCAGTCGTATATGGTTCACGAACCGCGATGACGTCAGGGTCATTGTGGTAAAACGTCCCGCCCGTGAAGAATCTAGCGGCCACGTTTCTGCATTCCCAGATAAGCTGGAACCAGTTCATGAATCCCTGTCCGTTGATTCCGAAGAATATGTCGCCGCCTATGCGATTTCCGTCGAAAATTCCAACGCCCGGAAGTATTGGCGCTCCGCAGCCATCAATATAAGTGTCGTTGCCCATTTCCTGGCGTATTATTTCAAGCCCGATTCGCAGCGCTTCAGTCCCGGTCTTGGTATTGTCATAATGAACTCCTTCATACGCACCTGCGAAAAGGAAGTCAATTTTGATATAATCGTATCCCCAGTCGTGGACGTTCTTGAAAGTCTCGTGCAGGAATTTCTGCCCTTCAGGGTGAGTTGCGTCAATGCACCAGTGGGCGCTTCCGTCGTCCGCGCCATAAGTCACATAGTTTCCGCTTTCGTCTTTTATGAATGCGTCCGGGTGTTCTTTTGCGAAAGGCGCGTTCTGGTTCATAAGGAAAGGCGCAAGCCACAGTCCTGCTTTGAATCCGTATTCGTGTATCTTGGCGGCAGTTCCGTCCATTCCGTCAGGGAATTTGCTGTTTGGCTTCCAATCGCCCCACAGGCCCTGCCAGCCGTCATCTATCTGGACATATTCGTATCCGATTCCGTCCAGTTTTTCCTTCATCGCCTTGGCGTTGTCAAGTATGTTCTGTTCAGTGACAACATCGAAATAGTAATACCAAGAGCACCAGCCCATCGGCGGATTGAATATATGGCGCGCATTCATCGCGGAACTTGCAAGTTCCCCATATTCTTTAAGCTCGTTGTCGCAGTCGCTTGATGATGCGAGATATATCATTTCCGAGCCAACGGTTTCGCCGCTTTTTACAAGAACCTTCTCGCCCTGCCCGCCGCACTTCACAATCCAATTTGGCTGATAATCCGAAGTCGCCTGGTATGCCACGGTCGTTTTCCATTTGTCGGCGGTAAGCGCGCCTGCCGTGTACCCAATCCCCGAAATCTCTTCATATATCGACTGAACCCACCAGCTTGTGGCATCGGAAGAAGTGAAATCGTAGCCCTGGTAGCCATTCTTATAATTCAGGGGCGTGGCAAGAACGCGCACCACTCCGGCGTAGTCCCATGCGGCATAGCCATTTATCAGCGCGAGAATTGTAGCTTCAGGAGCCATGAAGTCAAGGGCGCCTTCGTACGCCGGGTCAACCTCAAGCGGGCGCATTTCCGTGACGGTTATCGGCGACTGGAGTGTGTTTACCATCAAAAGTTGCGTGAGAACGTAGCCTTTTTCAGAGTACACCATTATGTCCCAAATTAGATCCGGTTTCCCGCTTGATTTGAAAGTTATGCTTACGACCTCGCCCAGTCCGCGTTCGTCGCTTACTGCTTTCTTGTCCCAGGATTTTTCCTCATAGTCAGAGGTGCGCATCCAGTTGTCGCCGACTTTTACGCCGGAAACTGCATTCGCAATCTTCGAGCCGGAATCCCACACTGCGCCAATCGTTCCCAACTCGATATTGACTGAAACGTCCACAAGCGCGGTTTTGATGCTTAGCGAGTTTCCTATCTCGTCTACAATTACATTGCCCATATCCGGCAAATCGGCGCCATTGTCCTGATTTTCTCCCATGCAGCCGGAGAAAGAAACCGCGACCATCAGGCATACTATCGAAATCTGGACAATCTTGTTCATAGATTCACCTTAAAAAATCCTGAAAATAATAAAAATGTCAAAAAGAAAGAGACGAGAATGGCAGGCAAGGGTTTGCGGTGCGCCTTGTCCCGTGCCATTTCAGATCACAACCTCTTCTTCCTCAGAATAATTGAGATTGCGCCGAGCGCCACGAATGCAAGCGCAACTTCGAATCCTGGCGTCTTTGCCGATTTTTGGTTCTCGGCATCCACTTCCGCCTGGTTCTCGGATATTCTGAACAACCCGGTCTCCCTTATGTCTCTCGAAGACGCTCCTACAAGTACATTGTACGTTATCGGCTCCACTACGAACTTTCCAAGTCCTGCGCTGTAATACGACACGTTCTCAGCAGCAACTTCAATAGTAACGGTCTTTTTCTCTCCCGGCTGGAGGAAAACCTTGTTGAATCCCTTCAAGTCCTTGACCGACCTTTCTACTTTCGAGCCTTCGTATCCGATGTAAAGCTGTACGACTTCATCTCCAGCGACGTCGCCGGTGTTCTTGACGTCAACGCTAACCTTTACCTTTCCGTCCAAGCCGATTATGCTCTTGTCAATTTTCATATTGCTGTATTCGAAGGTCGTGTAGCTAAGTCCATAGCCGAATGGGAACAGCGGCTCGAGGTTATTTTTGTCAAAGTAGCGGTAGCCGTGATAGTATGAATACACATCGTCCATTTTGTAGCTGTCAAAAAGCGGAAGCTGGTCCTCGCTCTTCGGGAATGTTATTGGAATCCTTCCGGATGGGCAGACGTCGCCGAAGACTATGTCCGCAATTGCGTTTCCGCCTTCCATGCCCGGATACCATGCCATTAATATTGCAGGGGCGTTTGCAATCCATTCTTGCATTGTTACTGCACTTCCCGCAATGAGCACTACAACGCTGTTCTTGTTTGCCGAGCAAACTGCGTTTATCAGTTCCGGCTGCGTACCCGAGAGCGCAAGCGAATCAAGGTCTTTGGCCTCGGCTTCTTCCAAATAATTCCTTCCAACGACAACCACTGCCGCATCGCAGGTCTTGGCGAGTTCCGCCGCAGCCGCAGGGTCGGAGCCATTGTCATAAGAAACTTTGACACCGCTGCCAACCTTGTTCTTTATGCCCATCAGTGTTGTTATCAGTTTCTCGGGGGTCGGCTGCGCATTGCTGCTTCCGTGGTCGCCAAGGCGGTCCTTGTCATCAGCTGCAGGGCCTATTACTGCTATGGATTTTATCGCGCCGATGTCAAACGGCAGCGTGTTGCCGTCGTTCTTGAGAAGCACTGCGGCCTCATGTTCAACTTCGCGCGTCAGTGCAATGTGCTCAGGAGTTTCGACGAAAGCATCATTTGCTTTCTTTGGTTCATCAAATAGGCCATACTCAAACTTCGCCCTTAGTATTCTCCTGACCGCATCATCTATCAGGTACTGCTGTATCTGTCCAGAACTGGCCAAAACATTGAATTCGTAGTTGTAAAGGTATGGCTCCGGCATCTCAACATCCAGCCCGGCTTGTATTGCGTCATACGGAGTCGGCGATTTTATTCCTGTGGCATTAGGATTTGTATTGGATGCAACCATTTTGATGAAATTTATTGGTAGTTGGCTGTTTAGCATCGGCCCTCCAAAACTCTCGATGTGTTCCACAATCGGCCCCTCTGTTCCAAACCAGTCAGAAACAGTTAATCCGTCGAATCCCCATTCTCCTTTAAGAATTTGCCTGAGTAATTGATAGTTTCCAGCGCAATACTCGCCATTGAGGCGGTTGTATGCTGGCATTACAGAGGCAACATCCGCTTCTACAACAGCCATTTTGAAGTGAGGCAAATAGATTTCGTAAAGCGTTCTCGGATCAAGAATCGAGTTTTTCTGATGCCTGTTATTTTCGTCGCTGTTTGCTGCATAATGCTTTGCACATGCCATCGCACCCTCGCTCTGAATGCCTTCTATAAGGGCAACGCCCATCCTTCCTACGTGCCACGTATCCTCGCCATAAGTTTCCTGCGAGCGCCCGCCATGGGAATCACGCACAAGATTCATGCACGGCGCAAAAATCACATCCCTTCCTCTTGCGCTTGTTTCATTTCCCATCACAACTCCCACGAGATATTCAAGCCCCTCGTTCCATGTCGCTCCGCATGCTATTCCAACTGGGAATGTGGTGGTGTATCCCCATCTTTCTCCGCGGGGGCCGTCCGAGAAATTGAAGCCCGGTATCCCAAGACGCGAGTTGTATATCGTGCTCATCGTCTCTGGATCTGCCATGTTCCCATGCATCTGTTCTATTTTTTCGTCAAGAGTCATTCTGGAAAGCAGGTCTTCGACCCTTGCGTCTACTGGCTGGTTCGGGTCCTTATAAATCGAAACGTCCGATGCAGCGGCAGAGGCGCCGACATTAACAACATCCGCAATTGCGGGCACAGCATCTACGCTTGCGCCAGCAGTTCCCGCAAAAGTCGTCGCAAACATCATTCCTATCATGGCTAATGCCAATAGCTTTGCTTTCATCAAATCACCAAACCCGAGACGAACCAAACCGTATCGAAAGTGGATTCGAAGTATATAATCCTTTTACGATACAAAAATCAGTATCCAGAAGCCATTGATTTAACTTGTTGTATAAATATAAAAAGAAGACGAAGATGGTAAAAGCGCATCTGCCCTACTTTCTGCGCTTGCCCATCAGCAGGGCAGCGGCGCCAATGGCCGCGAACAGCGCAAATAGTTCAAAGCCGGGCGTCTTTGCGCCGGACTGCGATCCGCCATCTATTTCCGCCTGGTTCTCAGATATGCGGAAAGATCCTGTTTCCCTAATGTCCCGGGAAGATGCACCAACATAAACATCGTACGTTATTGGCTCCACTACGAACTTTCCGAGGCCGGTGCTGTAATATGAAACGTTTTCAGCCGCAACTTCTATTGTAACCGTCTTTTTCTCTCCGGGCTGCAGGAACACCTTGTCGAATCCTTTCAAATCTTTTACAGACCTGTCAACCGCAGAGCCTTCGTATCCGATGTAGAGCTGGACTACTTCCGCGCCCGCAACGTCGCCAGTATTTTTCACGTCGACGCTTACCTTCACTTTTCCGTCCAGGCCGATTACGCTTTTGTCTACCTTCATGTTGCTGTATTCGAAGGTGGTATAGCTCAAGCCGTAGCCGAACGGGAACAGCGGTTCAAGGTTGTTCTTGTCGAAGTAGCGATAGCCGTGGTAGTATGAATATACCATATCCAGTTCATTTGAATCGGATGGAGGCAAGTCCGCCTCATTCTTCGGGAACGTTATCGTTAGCTTTCCGCTCGGATTTGCATCGCCGAATATAATGTCCGCAATTGCGTTTCCGCCTTCCATTCCGGGATACCACGCCATCAGGATTGCAGGCGCATTTGCAATCCATTCATTCATTGTTACGACCGATGCAGTGATAAGCACGACTACTGTGTTCTTGTTCGCCGCGCCGACTGCATTTATGAGTGCCGGCTGAGGATCGGATAGTGCAAGCGTCGAGAGGTCTTTTCCTTCGGATTCCTCTGTGTAATCTCTCCCGACAACGACAACCGCCGCATCGCAGGTTCTTGCAAGTTCTGCGGCTGCTGCAGGGTCGGAGCCATTATCGTATTTTACCGTAACGCCGCTACCAACCTTGTTCTTGATTCCTGCGAGGGTCGTGATAATTTTATCGTCGCCCGGCTGAGCATTGCTGCTCCCGTGGTCGCCAAGGCGTCCCTTGTCGTCTGCCGCAGGCCCTATGACCGCAATTGACTTTATGCCGGAAACATCAAGCGGGAGGATGTCGTGGTTCTTCAGCATGACGATTGCTTCCTGCTCAACAGCGCGAGCGAGCGATATGTGCTCCGGCGTCAGAACGAACTGCTCATTCACGGTGCGCGGATTGTCCATCATGCCGTACTCGAATTTCATGCGAAGTATGCGCCTTACCGCATCGTCAATGAGGCTCTCTGGCACAATGCCGCTTTCAACGAGCGGGGTGATTTCCGATGATTGATATACTGCCGGGAAAGGCATCTCAACGTCAAGGCCCGCAACCAGGCAGCTCTGGGTCGTCGGATTGTAAGGTAGGTCTGTAAAGTTCAATAGGTCGATTACAGGTATTTGCGGGAGGTTGCCTGAAACAAGCGGGAACACTCCTACTGCAGCAGGCGTGGTTGCAACCCAGTCCGAAACCACGAATCCATCAAATCCCCACTCGCCCTTCAGCTTTTCCCTAACAAGATACTGGTTCTCGCAGCCATATTGGCCGTTTACCCTGTTGTAGCATGTCATGAAAGACGCAACGTCCGCTTCAGTTGCAACCATCTTGAAGTGCGGGAGGTATATCTCATTAAGCGTTCTTAGGTCTACCACCGAATTCTTGATGTGGCGCTGGTTCTCATCGCTGTTTGCCGCATAGTGCTTTGCGCAAGCCATTGCACCCTCGCTCTGGACGCCTTCGACGAAAGCAACGGCCATTCTTCCTACCTGCCATGTGTCCTCGCCGTATGTTTCAGCAGTTCTTCCGCCGTGGGGGTCCTTGACAAGGTTCATGCAAGGGGCAAGCAGGCAGTCCGTGCCCTTCGCCTTCGTTTCATTGCCCATCACAATTCCAACAAGGTATTCGAGGTCCTCGTTCCATGTCGAGCCCCTTGCCATCCCAACCGGGAAAGCAGTCGCATTTCCCCTGCGTACGCCCCTCGGACCGTCAACGAACATGAAGCCAGGAATCCCGAGTTCCGTGTCTTCTTTTGTGTCGTACATGTAGCTGTCCATGTTCGGGTTCTCGAAAAATCCGCGCATCTGGTTGCACTTCTGCTCAAGAGTCATGCGTGAAAGAAGGTCCTCGACCCTTGCCTCAACCGGCGC
>JAQUQK010000006.1:0-2910 GCA_028716125.1 Thermoplasmatota archaeon
AACACAAAACCAGAAGCCATTGTTTGCGACCTGCATCCACAGTTTGCAACTACTAGATTGGCGCGCAGAATGTCGGAAGAATTTTCAATTCCGCTTAAGCAAGTGCAGCACCACTGGGCGCATGCCGTCTCCTTGCTCGCAGAACATGGCATCGGCGAATGCATTTCAATAATTACCGACGGCGTTGGATACGGCGCAGATGGCCACGTTTGGGGTGGGGAAGTGCTTTATTCGAGCATCGATAAGTTCGAGCGCATAGGCCACTTGCAGGAACAGCCGATGCCCGGCGGCGATTTGGCAACAAAATGGCCGATACGGATTGCGGCGGGAATGCTTGGCGAGGAATATGCCGCGGAATTTCTGGCGGAAAATGCGGAAGAACTGCCGCACGGAAAGACTGAAGCGGACGTAATAATCAAGCAAATTACAGCAGGAAAATTGATGATGACGACTTCCTGCGGGCGAGTGCTTGATGCGGCAAGCGCAGTCCTTGGAATCTGCAGGCAAAGGACTTACGAAGGCGAGCCTGCGATGCGCCTGGAAAGCGCCGCGGTTGGGGGAAAAGACGCCCTTGTCATCGAGCCGGAAATCCGCGAAGGCATACTGTATACTTCAAATTTAATTTCGGCAATTTACGAAAATCGCGACAAAATTGCAAAGCGCGACCTTGCGTATTCTGTCCATTCATATCTTGCAAAAGGGCTTGCGCGAATGGCAGCAAAAGAGGCGGAAAAGCGCGGCTTTGGTGTTGTTGGCTTCTCGGGCGGGTGCGCATACAACGAAATTCTTGTCTCCGAAATAAAGCGCGAGCTGGAAAAGCAGGGGCTGAAACTAATCACGAATGCGAAAGTTCCCCGTGGAGACGGTGGAATTGCCTTGGGGCAGGCGCTCCTTGGAAGATTCGCCTAAAATCAGCAAACATTTAAGTTCGTTTTTACAATGACGGGTTGGTGCTATAATGGTAGAATCAAAGATTGTCGATGGACTCAGGTACACCAAGACTCATGAATGGATAAAGGTCGAGGGCAACAAGGCGAAAATCGGAATCACCGACTATGCCCAGCACACCCTTACCGACATAGTTTTCGTAGAACTCCCGAAGGCCGGAGCGGAAGTCGCAGCAGGCAAGCAGCTTTGCGTCGTTGAATCCGTCAAGTCAGTTTCGGAAATCTATGCGCCGGTCGCATGCAAGGTCGAGAAAGCAAATGCCGCCCTCGAATCCGCGCCCGAGAAGATAAACAAGGACGCTTACGGGGAAGGATGGATTGCGGAACTCACGCTCAAGAATCCGGCGGAAGCAAGCAAACTGATGGACGCCAAGGCATACGAGGCGTTCCTCAAGACCCAGCACTAGGGCCGAAATGGGAAGACACGGCCGAAGCGGGATAAAGTCGGCGCCAAAGACCGCCGAGACGAGAATTCTTGCGAATGCGAAGGCGCTAATGGAGAATCCCGAATTATTTCTTCCTTTATGCAATTCTAAAAAATGCGGAAAACTTTTCTGTCCGATTGCGTCCGCAAGGCGCGGCATTCTTGGCGTGAACGCCATTTCAAGCGACGAAAAAAAGCTCGAGCGCGCTTCCAAGCACGGTTCGGATTTTGCAAAGGCGTATGCCGGGCTTCTGCTTATAGGAAAATCGGGAAAGGTTCCGTATATTGCGACAGATCCGGGAACAAAAGCGCCATTCGCCGTGCGCGGAACTGCAAAACACCAGTTCTCAATGGCATTTCAGAACTTTGACGAACCTGAGCTTAGGCTCAAGGCATTTGCAAATACAGGATGCAAGATTTATGCAGTCGGCGATAAGCTTGTCTGCTGCGGGAAATCAAATGCACTCCCGCAAGGGTTTGCGCAAAGTGCTGCCGAAAAACTTGACCTGAAAGTAAGGCAAGAAAGCGGAAAAGAAAAACTAGAATGCGGGTGCGGAAATTATGTTCTTTCAATCTCATTGCCAAGCGCAAGCCTTGAAATTTCGCTTTGCGAAAAATGCGCATCCGAGACAGAGAACACGCTTGGAATTTTGATTGGCTCGATTTCAGGCATAAGAGGAGCAGACTTCAAAATCGAAGTTAAAATGAAGCCCGAATGCGCATCGAAATGCGCATCATGCATCTACGAAAAAACCGATATCGCAAATGCAATCAATCCATATTCTGCGCGGGCGGTTACGGACACAGCCCTTTTGAAAAGCGCCGCAAATATCCTTGAAGACTGCGCATCCAAGTCGAGGTTGCCCCATTTTCTCGTCGGGCGCAAGTGCTTCGGCCCGGACTGGCGCGCATTTTTGGTGTTCCTAAAGCCCGACGAAGTCCAGAGGAAGGCGCTCGAAGCAGTTTTGCCAAAATGCAAAAAGTCCATTTCGCTCGAAGAGCCGAACGCGGCAAAGGCGATAGAAGCGCTCTGGGGCGAATTTTCGGATGAAATGGCAATGACAGTCGGCGGCGAGCCGCCAAAAACGCAGGCGCACCCGGACCAGGTGCTTCATGAAATGCAAAGGGGTGCGGAGCGCGCGAGAATCCTGGAAGAATATCCCAAATATGTAAAATTGCCAGAGCTTGCTTCCATTGCAGACGCGATTGCTCGAGCATACAAGGCCGAAGGCCCCGAAGCCGCCGCAAGCGCCGCAATGTCATTTCCAGTGCATGACACAAGAGCAAAATCGCTGATTTATGGTTTTCTGATGGCAATCGGAAGCGCAGGACAGACCGAATGGAAATACTCGCGCGAGGAAAAAGAGTTCGGCGCAATCCTAAGGGAAAAGGCAAAGGCGCTTTTAGATTCTAAATCGGAAGAATATCATGCGCTGCTGCAGGAAACGGTTGCGCTTACCGGCTCGAATGAAATCGTGCCCGAGCCCTGATTTTGGACTGGAAGATTTAAATTGCCCTTACCGATGCACGGTCGAAAAT
>JAQUQK010000006.1:3010-21597 GCA_028716125.1 Thermoplasmatota archaeon
AGTTATTTTTCGCGTTCAACAACATTAAAAAAGGATTTTTGTATTTCCGTGTTAGTAAGGTGTTATATGAGAAACATCAATTTCGCAGTCGCGTTGCTTGTCGCCGGAATAACAATTGTTACTTTGTTTTCCGGCTGCATCGGCGGGAACGAGCAGAAGTCGAATCAAGTCCCTACTGATTATCCGGCTGCCGCAATAAGCGCTAGTGCCCCAAGCATGGCGGCAGGCGGCGACGAGCCGATAACTTTCGACGCATCAAATTCCACTGGCAGCATTGTTTCATATTCATGGGACTTCGGCGACGGCGAAACAGGCAGCGGAAAAGTTATTGACCATTCTTACGCAAATCCCGGATATTATATTGTAAATCTTACGGTTTTGACCGCTTCCGGACTTGAGTCAAAGGATTCAATGCAGGTTGCCGCATTTGCGCCGTTGGAGAACGCGGTCACCGAATGGACCGACCCGCAGACAGTGGGAATCACATACCCGGACGAGATAAAGGCGGACCTGCTTACACGGCCTGTTTTCATATTCTTCTGGCACGAGAGCTGCCAGTGGTGCGACCTGCAGGAAGTCGAAGCAAATGAATTCATGGATGCCATGTACATGGGCAGCATTAGCATATTCAAGATAAACACCCACACTGAAATAGGGCATATTTGGGCTGGCAACTACTTCCATCTGATGTACGTGCCAACCAACATCATCATAAGGCAGGACGGCAAGTTTGTCGCCCTCATCGGAACGGCCACTTTTGGATCGGACGACCCATCGGGCGCAGTCGGCTCGGGGGACCTGAAAGCATACTTTGACGACGCCCTCAAATTCAAGACCGACAACGCAAATACCCTGAATATAACTGAAAAGGCAGAGGACGGAATCATATCTCCCGCAAGCCCTGCACCCCAAGACCAGCTGGAAGTGAAGAATGGCACGGCGGTGCTTACTGCATACATAAACTGGGACAAGGCGCAGGAGTACGGCATAGCAGCGGCAAACTCGCTTGACATCGTTCTGACGGCGCCAAACGGCACCAAATACGTTGCTTCAGAGATCCAGGTTTTCGATCCGACCGAACCCTTGATTCCGGGGAATTTGAAGCCAGACCCATACAGGAGCATAAGCATTGCAAATCCTGCGGCAGGCACTTGGAAGCTCGAAGTCACGGCCTCAGGAGCCGGAGGGGCGGCGCCAGCCATTACGGATTTCACGCTTCATACCCTTATGCGCGGCGGAAATCTCAGCGGATGCCACGACGGCGTCTGCCCCCCATAATTCTCCTTGTTCTGAATTTTAACTCAGATTGATTTAAAACCGGTCATTTTATTGGGGTTGGCAATGGAGTCAGGCGGCAAACCGAAAATATACTATTCTTTCCAAGAATCCGAATCTGCAAACCAGCATACGGAGCCATATTCCGAAGGATATTCATACCAGCCTGCGCCCGGGAAATTGCGATTTGGCTCAGCAGAGATTCTCCAGATTTCAATAGCCATACTGGTGCTGACGATATCTTTTGTAATAAGCATTTCCAACTCGGAGATACTTAAGGGCGGAGATTTCTGGAATATAAATCCCCGATTCTTCAGCTCGCTTCCCGTGGCGTTCTTTACGGTTCTCACAGGATTCATGCTTCACGAGATGGCGCATAAGTTCACTGCAATGCATTATGGCATGTGGTCCGAATTTCGCGCAAGCGCTTCCGGCCTGATAATGACGCTCGTCCTCGCCCTGATTGCGGGCATCGTATTTGCAGCCCCCGGCGCAGTCATGATATTCGGCAGGCCAAATAAGAAGGAAAACGGCGTAATAAGCGCCGCAGGGCCGCTTACAAATTTAGTAATCGCAGGACTCGCGATGCTGCCATTCCTGTTCTTTGGCGCAAGCGCGATGCCGGAGTTTTTGAAAATCCTGGCTCTTATAAACGGAATACTTGCGGCGTTCAATCTTCTTCCAATACCACCTCTTGACGGCTCGAAAATTTTGAAATGGAATGTGGGGATTTACCTCGCGATGGCGGCAACCTGTGCCCTCGTCCTTTATGAAATCAATTTGGTGGCCCAGATATGGTAATCGACCCGGCGCAGAAGCGCGCACTTGAGCGCCAGCATTACAAGATAGTCGGCCCAAACGAGCATTTCGGCGTAAAGCCATGCCACTGGATGCGCCAGAAGCTGCTTTACGGCAGGGCATGCTACAAGGAAGAATTTTATGGAATCCAGACCCACAGATGCATGCAGATGGCTCCCGCAATCAATGACTGCACACACCAATGCGTTTTCTGCTGGAGGACGCAAGGGTTTGAAGGCAGGAACGAAAAATGGGATGAACCTGAAGCAGTATTCGAGCAGCTTATAGACGCACAGCGCCTTTTGATTTCAGGATACAAGGGCGACGAAAGATGCGACATGAAACTCTGGAAAGAGGCGCAGGAGCCTAAGCAAGTGGCAATATCCTTGTCTGGCGAGCCGACGATGTATCCATATCTTTCAGATTTTATTGGAATTTGCAAGCGCAGGGGAATGACCACTTTTGTTGTGACCAATGGGACAAATCCCGAGGTGCTGGAAAAAATGGACAATTTGCCGACCCAGCTTTATGTGACGGTTGCAGCGCCAGACAAGGAAACCTACAAATCCGTTTGCAGGCCGCTTATTGACGATGGATGGCAAAAATTGAACCGCACGCTTGAATTGCTGCCATCGCTGAAGGCGAGAACGCGCACAACCATAAGGCACACGCTGGTTGAGGGATATAATTTCCATCCAGGCGACGAGAAGGAAATGCGCGGCTACGCAAAGCTGGACGAAAAGGCAGACCCGATGTTCATAGAGCCAAAGGGCTATGTTTTCGTCGGCGGCTCGAGGACGCGAGAGGGAATGGGTATGAAAAATATGCCTTCGCACGAAAACATACGAAAATTCGGCGAAGCGCTTGGCACTTATCTTGGCCACCAGCTGGCGCTGGAAAGAAAAGATAGCAGGGTCGTGCTTTTGACAAAAGATAAAAGCTTAATAAAGATTCAGGTTTGAGAAAGATTTGAAAAAATCAGACAAATGACAAGAGAAACACAAAGACGAAGTGATTTGAAATGTATATAATGGACATGAACACGTATTACCAGCTTTACGATAAATTAAACAAGCTGAGCGACATAGAAGATATCCACAAGCAGACCGGGCAGAACAAGGAAAGACTTCTTACTATGCTCACCCAGAAGATAGTGCGCGAGACAAAGCGCCGCTACTACAGGGTGAAGGCGCGTGAAAGCTACTTTGCGAGGATGTGGGAAGCGGGCGACTCAATTGTCAAGATTGCGGAGGAAATCAAGTTTTCCCCTGTTCTTCTCGGCGGAATGATGCTTGGCGCAAAAGGCATTGGCAAGAAGAAATACCATCAGATGGCATTGCACCCGGAAAGTGCGCCAACCCCGCGCCTGAAAAAGGAAATGGCCGACGTAGAGGCGGCGGACGTAGTTTATTCCAAATGGGGATTCGATTCCTCTGTTGCGCGCGGCAAGGAAGGCGAGCGCAAGCTGTACAAGTGGCTCGACGAAAAAGGCATAAAATACAAGACAGAAGAAGACCTGAAGGCTCTGAATTACAAGAAGACTCCTGACGCGCTTCTCGAAAAGCCGGTAATCATAAACGGCAGGACAGTCCGCTGGATTGACAGCAAGGCGAGCTTTGGCGACGACGAGGAGAATCGCCAGAATATCAGAAAACAGCTTGGGATATATGTTGACATGTTCGGCGACGGAATGGCAGTCTACTGGTTTGGAATAACTGAGAAGACATCGACCCCCGATTCAATTTACCTTATGACCGACCCGAACGAGGATGTAAAAGAATGGAAATTTGCAGATGAAAGCCATCCAAAGCACATCCCGAAATGCGACATTTACAGGTCGCCTGCGCCTCAGGGCCAGTTTGGGCCGCAAGCATATATGGAAAGCCACAGGCCAAGGTCGCAGCCGAATCCCTCGACTGCCCAGCCGCACCATGCAGAATCCCACAGGCCAGGCGCATACGGCCACAGGCACGAGCACAGGACCGAGGAACCCGCACCACAGCCAAAACCTGCGCAGCCTCAACAGGAGCAGCGCATCGAGCGCAGGGAGCCTCCGGCAAGCCCGTTCAAGAAGAAGCATCTTTTGGACTTAATGAGCTCCGGCGGAAAATCCTGATTATTCTTTTTTTTGGCGTTTGGGTAGTTTTGGATAACATAATTAATATACATCCTTATCTAAATACTAACTGGTTGCGGAGAGAATCAGATGAACAGAAAAATCATGTTGCTTGTTTGCGCCGCGCTTTTGACAGCGCTCTTTTCAGGATGTGTGGGCAGCGAGCGCGGCGAGACTTCCGACTTTTTGAGCAAAGGCGCGCTTCAGGGAATAGTTTTTGACAAGTGGGATCCATCAAAATTCATCCAGGGCGCAACGATATCATTCGACAGAGGGAATTATGCCGGAAGTTCAGACCAGAACGGAAGATATTTCATAGATGATATAGAACCCGGCATGTATCTTGTAACCGCCGAAGCCGCGGGATATGTCACGGAAACCGCGAAAATCACAATAAAGAAAGCGACAGAAAGCCATATTAATTTCAACATGACCCCCACAGAGCTTCAGGGAAAGAAACTATTGCAGGTGTACCTTAGCGGAGCAAGCGCCGCTGACCCCGTCCAGGGAGTCACGGAATGGGGTGCGCTTCTTTCTACAATTCCGGCAAAAGCCGATGACGATATAACATCAACCGGAATTATCAATCCAGTAGGTAGCATTATAGGCGGATGGGAATACGCGGCGGCTTTTGAAAGCCCGGCAAAAATCAGCGGAAAGGCGGTCTTCAAAATCTGGGCGAACACGACCCTTCCAGCGCTTTCAACGTATTTCGAGGCCAGGATAACTCTTAACGGCGAGGAAATTGGGACTGCAGGCATTCCTAGCGATTACGCGGTCCAGACCGAAACAAAGGACATGATGGGGGGTGCGCTTCAGTTCAACGGCACTGCAGACATCCCGGAAATCGCCGTAAATGCCGGAGATAAAATCGGAATTGTGGTATATGCGTATTCCGCTGCAAGCTTCGGCCCCATAGGGATACAGGTTCTTTGCGGAAGCATTCTGCACCCATCCAGCATTGCGCTGACCGTGGAGTAATTATATATTAAAAAGAGTAGGCTTATAATTGCCCATTTTATTCCGGCTTCGATTCCGATGATACTGGCGAAGATTTCGAAGGGGAACATCCCCGAGTTTTTGAAGCGCCTCATGGCCAGCTATGAGGTCGTCGCCCCAGTGGAAAAGGAGGGCAAGTTTGCCTTCTCGCCTGTCTCTGACCCTGCAAAGGTCAGGCTGGACTACGACACCACGATCCTGCCGCCAAAGCAGTTCTTGTATCCACCAGAGGAAAAGCTAATGGAGTTCAAGCGCGACGGCTCTGCTGGCAAGGAAACAATCGACACGACAAAGCGCGTTCTTTTCGGCCTGCACCCCTGCGACATCTGGGGAATACAGATACTTGACTGGGTCTTCGACGGAAAGTTCCCTGACCCATACTACAGGGCAAGAAAGGACAACACGTTGATTGTCGGGCTGAACTGCACGAGCCCGCGCAACGAATATTGCTTCTGCCAGTCCATGGGCACGTACACCGTAGACAAGGGATACGACATCATGCTCATGGAAGAGGGCGACAACTACATGGTTCACATAAAGACCGATGCCGGAAACCAGGTTATTCGCAAGAGCTCCGACCTTTTCACCGAAGTCAGCGCCGAAGACACCAACATACTCTCCAAGGATCTTGTTGATAAAAAGATGAAGGCGAAATTCAAGAGAAAACTGGATACAAGAAATATCTCGGAGCTTCTCGATTTCACCTACGGTTCGCCAGTCTGGAAGGAATTCGGCGACCGCTGCCTTTCCTGCGGCGCATGCTCATATGTCTGCCCGGACTGCTACTGCTTCAACGTCAAGGACAAACTCGATCTCAGCCTGCAGAATGGAGAGCGCGCAAGGACCTGGGACTGCTGCCTGTATATTGACTTTGCAAGGTGCGCAGGCGGCCACAACTTCCGCAAGGACAAGGCCACACGCCTCAAGATGCGCTTCTTCCACAAGGAAAAATCCTTTGTAGACGACTATGGAAGACCGGCGTGCGTCGGATGCGGGCGCTGCATAAAGGCATGCCCTGCGAAAATTGATTTGACTGAAATATTTGCAAAACTCAGGGGGGTATAAAAATGAATGCGCCAGCAAACCCATATATGCCGCAAATGGCAAAGATAACAAAAATCAGGGAACAGACTTCTGACACAAAGGCGTTTGAGTTCCAGTTCGTTGACCCGAAGGTAAAGGAAACGTTCACATACGAACCAGGACAGTTCGTCGAGCTTTCGGTATTCGGAATCGGAGAGGCGCCATTCGGCATATCGTCAACGCCCACCCGCAAAGGGTTCATCGAGCTTGGGATAAGGAACGTCGGAAACCTCACAAACTTCATACACCAGATGAAGGTCGGCGACACGGTCGGAATTCGCGGGCCATACGGCAAGGGCTTCCCTGTTGAAACCCTGAAAGGAAAAGATGTCTTAATAGTAGCTGGCGGAACCGGAATGTTCCCCACGCGCTCGCTCATCAACTATATCATGGACAAGCGCAAGGACTTCGGCCACGTCAAGATTCTCTGCGGCTTCAGGAGCCCCCAGGAACTTCTCTTCAAGGACGAGTTCGACACCTGGAAGAACGCACCTAACACTGAATTTCTGCTCTCCGTGGACAAGGGCGACGAAACATGGAAGGGCAACACCGGCGTAATTACCACGCTGTTCCCCAAGACCACAGTAAGCCCGGAAAGCTATGCAGTCATCGTCGGACCGCCAGTGATGTATAGGTTCGTTGTCAAGGAACTGCTTGCAAGGAATATCCAGAAGCACCGCATATATGTCTCGCTTGAGCGCAAGATGCAATGCGGAATTGGAAAATGCTCCCACTGCGTAATCGGCTACAAATACACCTGCATACATGGTCCGGTGTTCAATTATTGGGACGCGCTTGACCTCCAGGAGGCGATTTGAGTGGCAAAGCCAAAGGTCGGAATATACGGCTTCACCGGATGCGCCGGATGCCAACTTGAAATCCTCAACCTCGAGGACATATTGCTTGACATCGTTGGCGCAATCGACATAGTGAATTTCCGCATGGCGAAGTCCCAGAACGACGATGTCACTCAGCTCGACGTTGCTGTCATCGAAGGATCAATCGTCACCAAGGAACAGGAAGAGGAAATAAAGAAGATACGCGACAAGACCAAGATAATGATCGCGGTAGGCGACTGCGCCTGCTTTGGCGGCGTACAGAAACTAACCCAGTTCCAGAACCTGGAAGAAGCAAAGAAACTGGTTTACGGCGACGTTCAGATGAAGCACGCCATCGCAAGCCCGCTTCACTCCCGCGCAATCGATGAAGTCGTAAAAGTTGATGCAAAGCTCCCCTGCTGCCCGATGGTAAAGGAAGAATTCGTGGAGGCGCTCAAGTGCCTGCTTGCCGGCAAGAAGATAGACATCAAGCCGCACGCAGTCTGCGAGGAATGCAGGAAGAACGGAAACGTCTGCTTCTTCGAGAAGGGACACGTCTGCATGGGTACTGTTACCCTGGCAGGATGCGGATCGCTTTGCCCGAGCAACGGCTATCCTTGTGAAGGATGCAGGGGACCGGTAGAGGAAGCAAACATCCCGGAGCAAGTCCAGCGCATGCGTGAGAATGGCCTCAGCGACGAGGATATAAACCGCAAGTTCCGCAAATTCACGAGCGGCGCAAAGGAGTTTGCAAACGCGCTTGAGATTGCAAAGAATGCGCAGGCAACAAATGCACCACAGGAGGCGAAAAAATGAGCGAAAACCCGAATCAGCTTGAAGTTCACCACATAACCCGCGTAGAGGGGCACGGCAGGATAATTATAGACGTCAAGGACAGGAAACTGGAAAAAGTAGAGCTTAACATCATAGAGGGCTCGCGCCTCTTCGAATCGTGGCTTCGCGGCCGAAGGCTCGACGAAGTTCCGCACCTTGTCTCGCGCATCTGCGCAATCTGCTCTGCGGGGCACACCGCAGCGGCCCTCAAGGCCATAGAGGACGCATCTGGCATACACGCCAGCGAAACGGCGGTAAAGCTGCGCGACCTTGCCACCATGGGTGAATTCATACAGAGCCACACATTGCACATGTATTGCCTTGCGCTCCCCGACTTCCTGGGATTCGAAAGCGTTATCGCAATGGCAGGCAAGCTGCCAAATGAGGTAAAGCTAGCGCTTAAGATGAAGAAGCTCGGCAACGACATAGCGCAAGTGGCAACCGGACGCGCGGTCAACCAGATTTCAATGAACGTCAAGGGATTTTCCCGTGTTCCGACAAAGGAAGAATTGCAGGGATTGCTCGCAAAGCTCAAGGAAATGCGCCCGTTCGCGGAGAAGTCATGCGACATATTCGCAGGCCTCAACTACCCGAATTTCCAGCGCAAGACCGAGTACATCGCGCTCCACACCCCGAAGGAATATGCGCTTTACGACGGCAAGATAAAGTCCAGCGAAGGCTGGAAGGCGCCAGTGTCCGAATGGGAGCAGAAGGCGACGGAACAGGTCGTAGCATACTCGAATGCAAAGCAGGGTGTAAGAAACGGCCACGGCTATCTCGCAGGGCCGCTCGCGCGCATGAATCTCAACCAGAAGCAGCTTCTTGACGCGGCAAAGGCGAAGCTTGACGCAGGCCCGATAAAGTTCCCAAGCTACAACACGTTCCACAGCAACTATGCAAGGGCAATCGAGCTTTTGCACTGCTTCGACAAGTGTATCGCTATAATCGAGGACCTGATTGCCACCGGAGCCGAGAAGGGCAAGGTTGACTACAAGGAATACGCGCTTCTCGCAAAGAAGTTCAGCGCAAACAAGGGATATGGCGCAGTCGAAGTGCCGCGCGGAACTCTCTACCACAGCTACGCAATCGACGAGAATGGAATCGTCACGTATGCCAACGTCCTTACCCCGACCGCGCAGAACCTGCGCAATATCGAGGAAGACATGGTTGCATACCTCCCGCAGCTGATGGACAAGACCAGGGAAGAGATATGCCACGCCGCGGAAATGACCGTTCGCGCATACGACCCGTGCATATCGTGCGCAACCCATTTCCTTGAAGTCGAGTTCAAAGACTAAGTGCGCAAAGCAGATTCTTCTTCTCAATTTCCCATTTTTTTGAATATTATAAGCCAAAGCAACATAAATGTCGACCAGATGACGTTTTGATGGCAGATTTCGCAAATGCTGACGTCCTGGATGCAATTCGCATGGCAATTGGCGCGGTTGTGCTGTGCTATGCATCATACACGGACATCAAGACGCGCACCGCTGAAAATTATCTTTGGGCGATAATGGGGGGCGCCGGCGTTTTGCTTTTGGTGCTGCAGTATTTCCTGTTTCCCGGAACAATCGCGTATTTTGACTTAATCTACATCCCGATAATGATTGGGCTTGTATATCTGCTGTTTTATCTCAGGCTAATCTTTGGCGGAGCCGACGCGAAGGCGCTCATGGCCATTGCTGTGCTTGCGCCTTTCTGGCCCAAGTTCACGCCGTTGCCTTCAATAATGCCATTCTCGCTTTCCGTCCTGACGAATGCGCTCCTGTCTTTTCTTGCAATACCGATTGGGCTTTTCTTCTACAACCTTTCCCGCGGCGACTTAAAATTCCCACACGCTTTCCTTGGGGTGCTGATGCCAATAGAGAAAGCACAGCGCAAGTTCATATGGCCCATGCAATATCTGGAAAAAGGGCGCATAAAGACAAGGTATTTCCCGACCGAAGGAAACGCTTCAGCCGACCTTCGCCTTCTTAGGGCATACGGGCTTCGAAAAGTGTGGGTGACGCCAAAATTGCCTTTCATGATACCGATATGCGCGGGCTTCGTGCTGTCCTTCATTGCAGGGGACATTCTTTTCTGGATAATCGCATCGATAATGGGGTGATATTTTGGCGGAATCTTTGAGGGACAAAAACCAGCCTGGGCGCAAGATGCGCTTGCAGTGGCGAAGATTCAAGGGCGCGGCAATACTTTCAGTTTTAGTCGGCATTGTGGGAATTGCAATGCTCGTTTTCGGCGTCATCGCCGGAGGCGCGACCGGCGTATTGTTTATGGTTCTCGGCGCTGTCGCGCTTGCGGGTGCGGCATTTGATTTTTACAGGATGTACGGGTATTGAAAAGAGATATGTATTCGCATTCCTATTTCTTGTTTTTATCCCTGATAGCCGCCAGAAAATCGATTATCAGCCGCGCCGCCGTCTGCGCCGTAACTCCCGCAGGGTCGTAAAGCGGGTTTACCTCCACAACGTCAAATCCAACGACATTCCCTTTCTTCGGAAGCGCAGCCAGCATTTCGCGCATCTGCAAATAAGTGAAGCCTCCAGGTTCAGGCGTTCCAGTTCCGGGCGCAACCGACGGATCGAGGGCGTCGATATCGAAAGTGACGTAAATGTTCTTCGATTTCGGAATCTGGCTGAGAACCCATTTCGTTCCCATTTTTATCGCTTCCGCCGCCGTTATTACTTTCGAGCCGCGCTTCTTTCCCTCTTCAATGAATGTCTGTGGGTTCAGCAGGCCGCGAATCCCGATTTGGGTGATTTTGCCGACGTTTTTCAGTTCGGAGGCGCGCTTGATTGGATTGGCATGGCTTATGGTTATTCCGGCCATATCGTCGCCGAAATCCATATGGGCGTCAAAATGCACGATGTCGAGCGGAATGCCTTTTTCGCAGTAAGCCCTGATGATTGGATAAGTTATCGAATGATCGCCGCCCAGAACAACAGGAAACATTTTGCTGTCGAGAACCTGGCCAATGCAGTTGGTTATTTCGTCGAGGTTTTCCTTGCAGAGCGTGGGCGCAACCGGGATATCGCCGCAGTCTATGATTTTGGTGTTTTCAATCTTATATCTTCCAAGCTCGACGTCGTAGACGCCAAGTTCCGGAATGAATGCGCTGCCATATATTTGCGAAGCTTCGCGGATTGCGCGCGGCCCGTAGCGTGCCCCCGGCCTGTCGAAAGTTCCCTGGTCGAGAGGCGCGCCTACAACCGCAACGTCCGCATTGGCGCCTTCCAGTTCCCTGACGTAAGGAAACTTGCAGAATGTCGGTATTCCCACAAAAGCCAAATCGACAAAGTTCACGTTCATGCCAAATCGCCTGCCATGCAATTTAAGCATATGTTATTGCAAACTAAATTAAAAACTTGTGCAACTCCGGCTGCGAAATGTTGATGGCTGGATTGGAATCGCGGGAACATTGTGCCTTTTTGGTTTTTTAAAAGTGCAAAACTACTTAAGTGGGTAAATTACTTGCATCCGAAACGTGTCGTGGCATATAATGTGATATATAAGCATTGTGCAATTGGCGCAACCAAAACATAAATTAATAGCGACATCATTGTCATGGCAATTTCCGTCAGGCCGAAAGGTGTTTTTTTATGGTCGAGAGTGAAAAGACAAGAGCGGATGAAGGAGCAGAGGCAAGCCCCCAGCAGTCGGAGGAAAAGATGAATTTCATACTGCGCGGACTTTCCGGCATGGTGGGGTGGGCAGGAGCCAATCCATACAAGATGTTTGCCCTGATTGCAGCAATAACGCTCATACTGGGATATGGGCTCACCATGGTCAACACCACGGCGGTCGAGACGGATATATTCCCAAAGGACAATCCCAATACGCTGGCGGCCAAGAACATATCCCAAAAATTCCAGCAGTTCTACACAACCGTTAGTAGCTACCTTGTGATAGATCCGGAGAAGTTTGGACAGATGAATCCTGCCAACCTGCCTAACCGCATGACTAATGCAGATCCCAATAACGCAACCGACGAGCTATATATCCGTGGCGTCCACGAATTTTACCAATATATGAAAATGAAGGTTCCTGCGACTCAGTACGAAATAGGCCCAGCCGCGGCGCTTATTATAGTCAACTGGAGCAATTCCGGGATACCGAACGTGCAGGCGCCAACTGACAGCGCGTTCAATATGCCTGGCACCGATCCGCTGGGGGAAATATATTACTATGAGGACCAACAACTCCTGTTGTCAGACCCGCAGATACAGCAGTGCTTCTCTAAAGACTACTCTTGCACGTCCATTACTTTCATTTTTGACCCCAAGGCACACGGGCTCACCAGTGCAGAACTCGGCAAGCAAATAATAAAGGCGATAGACGACTGGCCGGCATGGGCGGAAGAGAATGCGAAATTCGCCGCATTTAAATATGAAAGGACTACGGCGAACCAGGTGCCTATTACCGACGGGCACGCCGCTGAGCTCAGCGAAAGGGACAACAACATCCTAACGCCTCTGGTAATACTTTTCATTTTGGCGTGTCTTGCTGTTTCATTCAGAAAGCTTTCTTACACCCTCATAGGCATAACTGCGCTGATAATTGCAGTAATCTGGACAATCGGGCTCATGGGCTACGTCGGCATTCCATTTACCAACTTAAACCAAACGATAGTGCCGCTTCTTCTGGGCTGCGGCATAGATTACTCGCTGCACATGATGACCCAGTATATGCAGCACAGGGCAAATGGACTGCCAAAGGCTCAAGCCATGAGGGCGGCTACAGGGCGAGGCGGGTTTGCGATGTTTCTTTCCGCAACAACTGCAGTAATCGGAATGGGCTCTCTCATATTCTCGCCGAGCGTTGCAATGGAACAGCTTGGAGTAGTGGCCCCAATGGGCATGGTCATCGCGCTAATTGTCAACATGACATTTACGCCTGCCGCAATGGCGCTTTTCGTGCGCGACCCGAAGGGGCAAAAACAGCCGGAATTCAGGCCTGCCAAGGGAATCACGAAATTCGCAGACATCGTTGGCAGCCACAGGGTTATTGCGATTATTATAGTGCTGCTTTTAACCGCTGGAGCATACGTGTCGTCCATGAACTTGAGATATGAGGAGTTCGGCGACCCGCAGATGAATTTCCTGCCGGGCGACAAGGTGAGACACTGGCGCGAGATGGAGAACGAGAACTTCTACGGCGGCACAACCAGCGACACGACCAAAACCGCGAATTTCTTCATATTTGAGGGGGACATGACAGACCCGAAAGTCCATACATATATGAGAAAATTTGCTGAAAATCTGCAAAGCATGCCGGATCAAGGGATAGGGCAGATAATGTGCCTTCCGTGGCTTATTGACAGCTATCTCATGATAAGGCAGGGAACTGCCGGCGCGGCCGTTTCAACAATTGGCGGATATATACCTGGACTGGGAGGTATGCCGGGAGCGGGAGGGACAATTTCGCCCCAGTATCCGCAGACCCAGGCCGCGATAAAGCAAACCTTCGACGAAATGAAGAAGAGCCCGTTCTGGACGCAGACTGCATTCTTCCTTGACAACGATTATAAGATAGGAATACTGCCGGTGGATCTGCTCCAAAAGCCACACTTCGAAGGAGTTCAGCATGGATGGGATGCCGTTTGGAAAGCCGTCGAAAAGACGGATAGCGAACTTGGAAGGCCCGCAGGGACAAAGATCGCATTCTATGGACTTACTTCCGCATCGTACATGTTCATAACATATGAAGCCCCATGGGTCAACTATGTGAGCATAATTTCTTCAGTAGCGGTTGCAATCATCTTGCTTCTTTTCACGCGCAATTTAAAATCAACCCTGCTCACAGTGATCGTGATGACTCTAACGAGCGTATGGTGGTTTGGAATACTACCCCTCTTCAACATAGGCATTTCGGTTATATTGATGCTGCCGGTCACGTTCATAATGGCGATGGGATCCAATTATGCTATCTTGTTCATATGGAACCTTTCGCAGGTGAAAGACAGGGAATCTATATATTACAGCATAGGAAAGTCGGTCGAATATTCGGCGATAACTACGATTGGCGCTTTCTTCATATTCGGCTTCATGTCCGATTTGATGTCTAGGAAGGCGATGATGTCCGTATGGCTCGCCACAGTGGTGTCCTGGATATGTGCGATGATTGTGGTTGCAATATTCTATCCGCCGTATCCGAAGCCAAAAGCGGAGAAAAGCAAGCTGCCGCGCCAATCGAAAAAGCAATTGCGCAAGGCGGCAATGGACTCCAGGCGAGCGCAAGCGGCCGCCGCCGCAGCAAGCGCCAACCCAGTCGTCAATGCAAACGAGACACCGTCGAATCATGTCAAGGTGGCGGTTTTGAAGCATCCGCAAACCGGCAGGGAGAAATCAGCAAAGTGACCGCCGACAAAAACCGCCTTGCCTATGTCCAGGAAAGCAGCCGGGCCAATGGATGCGTTTATAAAAACAACATGAATTATGCAAAGCTCGATTCGAGGGCGCAGTGATAGTGAACCGTATGAAATTCAAAGCAGTGATTGCAATATTGGGCACAATCCTTTTCATTTCATCTTCGACTTTCGCATTTTTCATTTTCCCAAATTACCTGTATTTCGCCCCAGACCGCACAGAGTCAAAGCATGCGCAGGTCAATATGTGGCAGTTCAGCGAAACCGGGGGCGCATGGGATAATTTCTCGGCGCTTTCGATAACCGACTTCATTAATTTTCAGTTCGGCAAGAATGAGCGCATCCTGCACAATAAAATAGTCCGCGAACCTTCAGGTGAGCTTGTTCCGAATACGGAGTTTTATACCCATATAACCCCGCAGGCAAGGGAGATGAAATTCACAAGATTCGACGCGGGATATTTCACCCTTCCATGGCACCTCAGCAAAGACCAGATGGTGCGCATTGGAATAGTCAAGAACGACGGCACTCCGGAAGGCGAGGAGGTCCTCATCGATGTTGGAAACTATACAGTTGTCCGCGAAGAGGAGTTGCTTGGCCACAAGTGCTGGGTCTGGCACTACGAGGCAAAGAACAAGCCCATACATTACGTTGGAAGGGAAGTTTTTGCGGACATATCGAATTATTATTGGTATAGCGAAAAATACCAGATCACCGTCAAGGCCCAGACTAGTTTCATAATCAAGATGAGATTTGGCGACCTGCTGAAAACTGTGTCCACAGAAGCGGGAGCGCCATCCGAAATAGGCGACTTGCAGGGAGCAGTAAACTCGGTTATCAACCAAGGATATCCAGTAGACGACAACACGCTCGTCAAGGTTTACCAGATAGATTACACCATGATGGATAATAGCGTCAGGGATACTATAGGGCAGGGAAAGCTTGCATACCTTGCGCAGTACGCAATAATTCCGGGCGTTTCATATTTTGTTGCGGCAATCCCAATTGCCATTATTTTGATAGTACACCACATAAAATCAAAGAAGAAACTGGCGCCGCAGGAGCAGACAGGCCATGGGAAGGAACAATAACAACGTTTTTCTCGTTCTGTTTTTTCCAGCACGTCCCTAGAATTGAATCCATGCTTGATAAATCATTATAAATTACAAAGAGAATATTGGGATGTGGTTTTATGGCCAATGGATATTGGGGAAAATTGCTGAGCGTCGATCTTTCAAACAAGTCTATTAAGGTCGTTCCTCTTGACATGGGTATCGCAAAAGAATATCTCGGCGGGTGCGCTCTTGCCGCGCGGCTGGCATACGGTAAAATAAATGCAGGCACCGATCCGCTCGGCCCGGAAAACCCATTATTTTTCATGACTGGCCCAATAACCGGGACGCTTGCGCCTTGCTCGGGGCGCCATGGCATATGCGCCAAGTCTCCGCTAACGGACATCTGGGGCGAGGCAACGTCGGGCGGTTTCTGGGGAACTGCGCTCCGACATGCAGGATACGACGGAATAATCGTGACTGGAAAATCCGACAAGCCGGTTTACGTTTCAATCGACAATGATGAATTCAAGATAAATGATGCCTCGCACCTTTGGGGCAAGGGAACGTATGAAACCCAGAGCATTTTATTGAAGGAACAAGAAGGCTGTAGGGCCACATCAATTGGCCCCGCCGGAGAGAATATGGTGAGATTTGCCGCCGTGATGAACGACCATGGAAGGGCCGCCGCAAGATGTGGGCTAGGGGCCGTTATGGGTTCAAAGAAATTGAAAGCGATAACGGTGAAAGGCAACAAAAAATCACCACTTGAAAGAGAATCGGAATTCAACGAATATGCAAAGTACATACAGAAAGAATTGCGCGAGTCTGTAATGACAACGGTGCTCAGGGATTATGGAACGCCAGTTTACACCGACATGGGCATGGAACTTGGCGACGTGCCTGCAAAATATTTCACCGAAAACACGTTCCCTGCGGACGATCTTACCGGCATGGTTCTCAAGGACAAATATGGCGCAAAGCCCCGCGCCTGCTACGCATGCCCAATCGGATGCGGGAAACAATTCGTTCTCGATGGGACAACCATAGACGGGCCGGAATACGAAACGGTTGGAGCGCTCGGTTCCCTTAACGGCATCTATGACATGAAGCCAGTTGCTGTGGCGGGACACATCTGCAACGACCTTGGAATGGACACAATATCCGCCGGAGTTGCCGTTGCCTTTGCAAATTACCTTTACGAGAAAGGAATTCTTAAGCCATCCCAGACAGACGGAATCAAATTGAAGTGGGGCGACGGCGAGCTTGTCGAAAAGCTGCTGAAAATGACAGCCGAAAGAAAGGGACTTGGAAATCTCATTGCCGAAGGCGTTTCAAGAATGGCGCAAAATCTGGGAGTTGACCCCGGCCTTGCCATAGCAGTAAATAAAATGGAATTCCCGATGCACGATCCCCGCGCATTTTACGGGATGGCAATTGCGTATGCCACAAGCCCGCGCGGCGCATGCCACCTGCACAGCCAGTTCATGGAAGTTGAAAGGGGAACTTACCGCGATGAAGACCTCGGCATAATTCCGGGAGAGGATCCGGAATGGAGGTTCACGCTGCTTGGAAAGGCAAAAATGATCGCAATTCACCAGAACCTTTCGGAAATACTGAATGCGGCGCTCGTCTGCACGTATCCGTTCTACAAGTCGGCCCAGCTTGCGCGCCTGGTCAGCTCGGCAACCGGATGGGACATCACTCCGCAAAAACTGAACGAGATCGGGGAGCGAAGCTTCAATTTGAAGCGCGTCATGAACAACAGTTTCGGCGTGACAAGAAAAGAAGACCACCTTCCAAAACTCGCGCTTGAGCCTCTTGCAGGCGGCGGAACTGCAGGAAAAACCCCGAGAGATGACTTTGAAAATGCACTTCTGGAATATTACGACGAGCGCGGCTGGGACAGGGAAAGTGGAAAGCCGAAACAGGAAACGCTTTCAAGGCTCGGTATCGCATAACCGAAAGCATCATCCTCCGGCGACAGCAAGGTAAAGCGCAACCTCGTCTCCGTCTTTCAATATTTGCGCGCCTTTGGCAAGCGCATTGTTTACGGACAATAGCGGCTTGTATTTCTTAAGTTCCGGATATTTTTCGAAGAGAATTTTTTCAAGGTCTTCGACTGTCGAGCAGTCCGCGATTTCGATCTCGTCGTTCTTCTTTCCGGCGATTTTCTGCAGAAGCGAAAAGAACTTGATTTTCACTTTCATATTTTCTCCGTATGCTTAGTTAGTGCTTTCAGATATATAATTCCTATGCAAATGAAGGCATCGCAACGCAAATAAACGTCCTCGGGATTTTAAGGATATCTTGGTGAGATTATGAAGTTGGATGGAAAAGTTGCAATCGTCGTCGGCGGAGGCGTGGGTGTCGGCGCATTCGTTTCAAGAAAGCTGGCGCAGGAAGGCGCGAAACTTGTCATAACCGAACACGAGGCAAAGCGGCTGGAGGGAGTAAAGCAGGAAATTTCCGGCGCAGAGTTTGCGGTTCTAGATGCGACAAATGAAGCGGACGTTATAAAATTCGTCGGAAATGTTGTCGCAAAATATGGAAAAATCGACGTGCTTGTGAACGCATCTCGCGTCGCAATCAAGAAGCTGGTTCTTGAAACTACGCCGGAGGAATTCAAGCGCATCTTCGACTTCAACGTAAAGAGCGTTTTCCTGACAAGCAAGGAAGTCGCAAAGCAGATGAAAGCGCAGGGCAATGGTTCAATAATCAACCTCGCGTCAAAAGCAGCAAATTCCGGCCCCCTCTTAGTAGGAGCTTATGCAACGGCAATGAATGGGATATCTGGCTTCACGCGCTCCTTTGCGCTAGATATGCGTATCCATGGAATCAAAGTGAACGTCGTTTGCCCAGGAAGAATTGATAATGAGGAGTTCCAGCTTGGCGCGGAAATGCTTGGCGCGGAGCAGCCGGAGCCAAAATCATACCTAAATTTCTCGGCGCTTTTTGACGTTTCAAAGGAAAGGGAAGCGGTTGCGAACATGGTCGCATACCTCGCATCAGACGAAGGCAATTTTATACATGCCCAGTCATATTCGCTCTACGACGACGAAACCACTTCAATCCGCAATCTTGCGACATTAAACTGGGAGGAGTGATTAAATGATGCTTGAAAACAAAATCGTAGCAATCACTGGCGCAGGCAGGGGAATAGGCAAAGGAATTGCGCTTGAGTTCGCAAAGGAAGGCGCGGAAGTAGTAATCACGGATATAAATCTTGAGGAAGCAAAACAGGTCGC
>JAQUQK010000007.1:0-12317 GCA_028716125.1 Thermoplasmatota archaeon
TGGCAATCGGCAGGAAAGACTAAGGTGGTAAAATGGCAAAAAGAGATCTGTTGGGAATGCTGGATTTGAAGGACGACCTGAATGAGATCATCGACCTGGGCATAAAGCTCAAGACGCGCTCCAAGTCAGGGAAGAAGGTCGAATATGCGAAGGGCAAGAACCTTCTGATGATTTTCGAGAAGCCTTCGACAAGAACGCGCGTATCGTTTGAAGTCGGAATGTCGCGCCTCGGCGGGCACGCAGTATTTCTCAGCCCGAAGGACATCCAGATGGGTCGCGGCGAATCAATCGAGGATACGGCAAAAGTCATCAGCAGATATGGCGACATAATCATGTACAGGGCTTTCAAGTGGCAGGATATGGAAGAGCTGGCAAAGCACTCTCAGGTTCCAGTTATTAATGGCTTGGACAACCGTGAGCACCCGTGCCAGATTGTGACAGACCTTATGGCGATAAAGGAGCACAAGGGCAAATTGAAGGGACTGAGCTTCGCGTACTTCGGCGACGGAAACAACAATATGGCGCACTCGTACCTGCTCGGATGTGCAATCGTCGGAATGAACGTCAAGATAGTCTCTCCTGTAAAATACCAGCCAGACGCATACTTCGTCGAGAAGGCGAAGGAAATAGGAAAGAAAACAGGCGCAAAAGTCGAAGTGACCGACAAAGTCGCTGGCGCAGCAAAGGGAATGGACATACTTGCAACCGACACCTGGGTCAGCATGGGCGACGAGGCCGAGAAGGCAGTGCGCGTCCAGGAATTCCAGGGATATACCATTGACGGCAAGGTCATGAAGGAAGCGAACAAGGGCGCGCTGTTCATCCACTGCCTCCCGGCATATTATGGCTACGAAGTTACAAAGGAAGTGGCGCATGGCCCGCAGTCCATAATCTTCGACGAGGCCGAGAACAGAATGTGGGCGCAGATGGCCATAATGATGAAGCTTCTTGGCTGCAAATTTAAGGCGTAATCAAGCGCAACCTACTTATTCCCTTTCTTGATTCTCTCTCGCCTAAACGCGCCTGGACTCAGGAGAATTCGGGCGCAAAATGCCGCTGTGGCTTAGTGGTTAGAGCATTGCGCTGTTTTCGGCGCATAGCGACCAAAGCACCCGGCTGTTAATCTGCAACGCGAAAGTTTTGCGGAGCGAGCAACCGGGCGATCAACGGTTCGAGTCCGTTCAGCGGCGCCACTCAGTATTAACCAATAATTCCAAGGCCCATAGCCGAGGAAACCACAGTTTCCAAAGTTATGTCAGCAGGAGGGCCCATAGCCGAGGGAATTAAATTCCCGAGGCACTGGGCCCCCACCAACGCACAAATAATACAAATTAACCCAGGGGCCCATAGCTTAGTCCGGTGGAGCGTCAGGCTCATAACCCGATGGTCGCAGGTCCAAATCCTGCTGGGCCCACCAAAATCAACCTAAAGGTCATAAACCTCAAAACGATGCGGGAATGAAATATTCCTTCTTCTTGGTTACCGAATTTGGCGAAGCCAAATTCTGCGAGTGTCGCAACAATAATCAGTCTGCCCTGGTAGTGTAGTGGCCTATCATCCGGCCCTGTCGAGGCCGGGACTCGGGTTCAAATCCCGACCGGGGCGTAATTCATCTTGGGATTCTAAATTGTTTTTATTATGATTTTTGTTGGTTTGTTTGCATTTTCCGTTTTACTGAAGTTCCAATAATCCATTCTGCCCCCGGAATCAAGCTAATCAGGCGCACCAATCCATAGCTTACGGCAAGCGTTGACGCGAAAAGTATCGGGTAAAAATACCAATGATCGAAGCCGTATATGTTTTTCCAGTTGTCCGCGAAAATCTCAAGATAAAAAACGTGTATCAGGTATATGCCAAATGAGTATTTTCCAAGTGACGAGATAACGCGGGCAATTGCGTCCCCGCCTTCGGAAAGGCATGACGAAACTTTGTAGAACAAAGCGATTAGCGAGCAATAAAATGCCGGAAGCAACGCATAGTAGCCGTACCAGTTGCCCTGTGGGATGGAATCGAAATGCCTTCCTTGCGCAATCGGCATGAAAAGGAAAAGTCCGCATGCGAGATTGAGCGCTACTGATGCAGCCACAAGCGCAGGCATTGGAATTTTTTTTAGCAAAAGCAGAAAATTGTCCTGAATTTCTTGCAAGATGCATACCAAGCACGAAATAGAACAGATAGTAAGTCAATCGGTCAAGGTTCACTCCAAGCCAGGTTCCTGGCAGATGATTGCTGGCCTGAAAATCGCGAAGCAGAGTCCACCAAACTATACTTGTAGCGAGGAACAGCGCCACAAGCACCCACCCGCATCTTTTGCCTGCGCAGAACCCATATAGTTTTACAAGCACTGGATAAAGCAGGTAAATCATCAGTATCAGCGAGAAAAACCACAAGTGGGAGTGCGCCTCGAAATTCACGATTTTCGATAAGACTTCTCTAAATGTTATCGGCGTTCCGCCTGCCTTCCAATGGTCGAAGAAAATGTAAAGCACGGAGAATATCACGTATTGCGGAATCGTGGACTTAAGCCGCTTTTTGTAGAAATTTGCAAGGGAGAATTTGCCGTGGTATTGGCTGTAAAGCGTGAAGCCGGAAACAAAAATGAATATTGGGACGCCTGCGAAAGCAAATGCCTCAAGGAAAACGTTGACCGCCACGAGCGCATTTAATTTGACTGATTCAACGTTGTGGTATGGATAAAGCGAATGCACGAGCACGACGCACAGTATTGCAAATCCGCGCAGGTATTCCATTTCAGGCGTCCATGCCTTGCCCTTTTGCTGCGCGCCGCTTGCAATGCCGCTCATAAAAGCAGGAATAAATGGAAAAAGCGTTTATTAATATGGGAGTTCCGTCTTCAGTCCTTTTTCTTGACTTTTATGAAATCCCCAAGAGTCATTCCGCTGGCTGCTCCAAAAGTGCGCTGTGGCGCAATCGGCGTCTCGGTGGTCTTTAGCTTGATTTCCAGGAGCCTCTCAAGCTTCTTTACAAGCTCGTCATTCGGGCGCATCGAGCCCTCCTCTATCTTAAGGAGCACGGTGTGTTTCTCGTTTATCGCCTTGCCAACGTCCTTTATCTCAAGGTGCTTTGCAATCCTTGCTTCACGGACTCTCTGCCCATAGTCGCTTACAAGCTCGTCTGTTATCTTTGAATATATGTCTTGGGAGCGCGTGGGCTTTGCCATTATCTGCTGGATCATTGCTCTCGCACTTGCGCCAGCGACCTGGCCTGGAGCCGACTCCTTTCCAAACTTGGCGCACGAGACGCATACTGACATTTCGACCCCGTCTATCACGACGCGCCTTGTTGATGTATTTTTTCCGCAAACTTCGCAGGGCATGTTCTCACCTTACAAAAGTGTATCCGATGCTTGAATAAGATTTTAGCGCACTAAACGCTCTTGCACATTTCATATGCGTCGGTGTCGTCCGTATAGAATTTTGGAACTATCTTCTTTACTTCAAAGCCGTGCGCCCTGTAGAAAGCCATGGCAGCGGTGTTGTTTGCCCGGGTTTCAAGGGTTATTGAGAATATTCCCCGCACCGTGAACTGGCGCAGAAGCGACTTGAGAAGCATCGAACCTATGCCCTGCCGCCTGAACTCGGGGCGGACTGCAAGCATCAGTATCTTTCCCTTGCCCGGTTTTGTCTCCATCCCCATTATGAATCCGATTACGTTTTCCCCTTCTGCAGCAACAAGGCACCCTTCTGGGCACTGTTCCTGTATGGCTATGAAAGTCGAAGGGCTGTATATTTCAGTAAGCGTGCTTCTTGCAAGCTCCATTACCGAGGGAATCTGGCGCCTGCTGAGCCTGTGAACCATCATCCGAAGGATTATTTGATAGCAGCTTATTACGCCTTCGATGCAATATTCCCTTCCGATGTGCTTCGATTCCGAATCCACCGCTCCCCTCATGCGCCAGGCAATGGACGAGCTTGGTTACAGGTTCGAGCGCTCCTCCGGAACAAAGATGGCCACCAGAATCATCATTTTGATTCCAATTCCAAGCAAATGCTACGTTTTCCGCTTTGCAGTGACAGGAAAAGGGGAATCCGAAATAAAGCCGATATACTTCGACATTTACGACAAGCGCCTTACGCAGAACACGTTCGTTCCGGTAATGGAAGTTTCAGGCTATGATGAGACAAGGCAGGAAATGAAGGAAATACTAAACAAGCTAATCGAAAAACTCCCAAGAAAACCCTGGGACTTCAATTTCGCGCAGAAATCCGCAATAGGGCTTCTGAATGCAGACATCCTCAGGGCAAAGGGCGACTGGGCAAGGGCGCTCGGCTAATTTTTCGCACCCTCAAAGCATTTCTCCATAACCTTCGTGTTTGTCTCGGCAAATCGCGCGTCAACCGTTTCCTTGATTGAGTTTGCAAGCGCTTCCTTTGGCACCGCGCAGCTGACTGCCGCTAGGCCGCCAAGCATTCCCGCGTTTGCAGACATCGCGGAGCCAAGTTCTTTTGCAATCTTTGTTGCAGGAACGCGCACCACTTTTGCGCCTTCAGGTGGAAGCGCGGTCACAGTGTCGTCCATTATTATCACTGGCGCGCCTTTTCCGTATTTCTCAAGCGCCTCGTTTCCCATCACCACAAGAACGTCGGGATTTTCAGGCGAAAGATCGTTAATCTGTTCCTTTGACGCGATGACATCCGCTTTGCATGCCCCGCCGCGCGCCTCTGAGCCGTATGACTGCGTCTGTAGCACATTCATTCCGCAGGATGCAAATGCGTGGCCGAGAACCATTCCGGCAAGAACTATTCCCTGCCCGCCTTTTCCTGCAATTCTGACGTGCATCGGCGTTGCGTCCGCAAAGTTCTTCTGCTCTGAAATTTCCCGCTTTTCCGCGCTTGCCTTTGCAACCATTTTGTCTATTTCTTCGCAAAGTTCCGGCTTTTCAATATTCACGAATTCGCCAAGGCGCATCCTTGAGTCTGCGGCGCCAGTTGAATAGTCCGCTTTGAATCTTCCAAGCATTTCAATGGCATTCCCGCCGCCCGCCTTTCTTCCATATTGCGTCGGGCACTGCGACATGACTTCTATGAATGAGAATCCCTTGTGCTGTAGCGCCTTTTCTATTGTTTTCTGCAACTGGGGGGGATGGGCGGTTGTCCAGCGTGCGACGAAAGTTGCGCCAGCGCCTTCGACCAATTTGCAGGCATCAAATGGGTTGGATGGATTTCCGTATGGCGTTGTGGCGGTTTTTGCCTCGTGCGGGGTCGTTGGCGCGACCTGTCCGCCGGTCATTCCATAGATGTTATTGTTGATGCAGAGAACGACCATGTCAACGTTGTTTCGCGCTGCGTGAATGAGATGGTTCCCTCCAATTCCAGTGCCGTCGCCGTCTCCTGTAAATGCAATCATTTTCAATTTCGGGTTTGCCACCTTCGAGCCGGTGCCAAATGCGAGGGAGCGCCCATGAGTAGTATGAAGCGTATCTGCCTTGAAGAACGGGCTTGGAATCCATGCCGAGCAACCGATTCCCGCAATTATGAGAATATCTTCCTGCGGGATTTTAAGATTATCAATTGCCCTTGAAAACGCGTTAAGAACCATCCCTCCGCCGCATCCGGGGCAGAACGGAAACGGTCGGACGCGCAAGTATTTCTGGCGGAGTTCTTCCATTGCAATCACTTATTCGCCTCCTTTATGGCGGTTAGAATTTCATCTTTAGTGTGAATTTCGCCGCCTATTTTTGAATTGTGTACGAGTTCGCATTTGCCTGCAACAATGCGCTCAATTTCAGGGAAGTAGCCGCGAAGCGCCATTTCCGAGACAATGATTTTCTTTATTTTTCCTTTTGCCAAAATTTCCCTCAACCTCTTTTCAGGCGAAGGCCAGATGGTTACCGGGCGGAAGAAGCCAACTTTCATTCCCGATTTTCTTGCGTCCTGAACAGCGCCAAGCGCTGGCCGGGCGGTTGCGCCGTATGATATGACGAGAATTTCGGCGTCTTCGATGAATTTCTCCTCAAACTGAACTAGGTCGTCTTTGTTCTCATTAATCTTGTCGCAGAACCACTTTACCATTCTCTCGTGGACTTCCTTTGTCGTCACGTCGCGCATTCCGTCTTCCTTATGCGTCGAACCTGTGACGTGGACGAAATGCCCAGTGCCGAAAGCGGGCATCGGGGCAGCCGTTCCCTGCTCGGGCTTTCCAAAAAAGTTTGAAATGCCTTGTTCTGGCATCCTGCGGTTAAGTATTTCAATTTTTTTTGGAATGCGCACGCTTTCCCTCAGATGACCTATCTCGCCATCGGCAAGAATTATCACCGGAACGCGGTATTTTTCGGAAAGGTTGAAAGCGCGTATTGTAAGATCGAAGCACTCCTGCACCGAACTGGGCGAGAGCGCAATTATCTCGTAGTCGCCGTGTGAACCAAAGCGGGCCTGCATCGCGTCGCCCTGCGCGGGCTTAGTCGCCTGCCCTGTGGATGGGCCCGAGCGCTGGACGTCCACAATCACGCAAGGAGTTTCGGTCATCACAGCATATCCGATGTTTTCCTGCATTAATGAAAAGCCAGGGCCTGAAGTTGCAGTCATCGATTTTGCGCCAGCCCAGGACGCTCCAATGGCCGCGCCAATGGCAGAAATCTCATCTTCGGTTTGTATGAATTTTCCTCCATTGAGCGGAAGGAGGCGCGACATTCCCTCTGCAATTTCGGTCGCTGGGGTGATTGGGTATCCGCCATAGAATTTGCATCCCGCTGCAATCGCGCCCTCGGCTATGGCTTCGTCGCCCTGGAGAAGGATGGTGCGCGGGGCAAGCGTTTTCATTTCTCTCGTGGAAGTTGGAACTTTTGGCGCTGCCTGCGGCTTTTGTGCAGCACTGGGCGATGGCGCCGCCTTTTTCTCATCCAAAACGTCAATCGCGAATTCCGGGCAATGCTGCTCGCAGATATGGCAATTTATGCAGTTTTCCGGATGCGCCACTTTCGGTACGGCAAACCCTTTCTTATTCAGCGCTTCCGATTCCTCAAGCACCTTTTTGGGGCACATGAAAACGCAAATTCCGCAACCTTTGCAGTAGCGCTCGTCAATCCTGACAGACATTAGAACCGTCCGATAATTTGCGGGCGATATTAAAGACAATCGGTCGTTAGATTCATATTTTGTCAAGCGCTAACATCACTATGGCCAAGTTGGTTCTCGCCTCAGCCTCTCCGCGCCGCCGCGAAATTTTGGGGATGATGGGAATTGAATTCGAGGCCGTGAATTCGCAAGTTGGCGAAGAGCAAAAGGGAAAGGAAATCCCGCGAAGATATGTTCTGCGCCTTGCAAAAGAGAAGGCGGAGGCGGTTGCGCAAAAATATCCGGGCGAATGGATTCTTGCCGCAGATACGGCGGTAGTTCTTGGAAATAAAATTATCGGGAAGCCGCGCGATGGCGCAGATGCAGAGCGAATTCTTTCCAAATTGTCAGGCAAGCAGCACAAAGTCCTTACCGGAATCGCGCTTTTCAACGGGCGTTGCTGCATGATGAACATTGTTTCAAGCAAAGTGAAATTCCGCAAACTCTCGGCGCAAGAAATCAAGAATTATGTCAATACTGGCGAGCCAATGGACAAGGCGGGCGCTTACGGCATCCAGGGCAGGGGCGCATTTCTTGTTGAAAGCGTCAGCGGCTCATACACAAATGTCATTGGGCTTCCGGTAAAAGAGACAAGGGAAATGCTATCTATGGCGGGGATTCTGTAATTATTTTTTCTTTGTTGCGCCAAATCCGCTAACCCAGACGTAAACCGTGGCACTTAGAACGATTACAACCACGAATGCAATTACAACAATCCAGAGTATTGTCCAGAATGTCGTAGTTATCTTCAGTGAATTGAAAATGTTAAGAATTGCGCCGATAAATCCTGCATTGATGATGGAAATAAATACGGAAATCTTTGCCCATTTTAACGCAATTCGGCTATCTTTTTCGTTTGATTCCAGAAGCGAAATAATTTTGTCGAGTTGTTTTGAATAATCGGGTGAATTTTCCATATAAACGACCAATTAAATTGGCATCAAACTCATTGTTAAGAAGATTTTGTTTAATCTCAACCATTTTATCCGAAAATCTGATACACCCCTTGTTGAAATATGAGAATAGCCGTTCTTGTTAGAGACAGGTGCCACCCAAAGAAGTGCTCCTATGAGTGCCAGCGCTTCTGCCCCCGCGTGCGCATGGGCGACGAAACAATCGTCATTTCGCAGGACCAGGACAAGAAGCCAATAATCTCGGAGCCGCTTTGCGCCGGATGCGGCATCTGTGTCAATAAGTGCCCGTTTGAGGCAATCAAAATTATCGGATTGCCAGAGGAACTCAAGACCGAAGTCGTTCACCAGTATGGCCAGAATGGTTTCCGCCTTTATCGCCTCCCTGTTCCAAAGAAAGGGCAAGTTACAGGTATCTTGGGTCCAAATGGCATAGGAAAAACAACCGCGATCAGAATTCTTTCGGGCCAGGAAGTTCCAAACCTTGGCAAATTCGAGGAAAAACCAGACTGGGCGAAGGTTCTGGAATATTACGCAGGTTCCGAGCTTTACGATTATCTCAAGCAGATTGTTGAAAAGAAAATTACAGTTTCATTCAAACCGCAGTATGTCGATTCAATTCCGAAGGCGTTCAAGGGAAAGGTCAGGGCCTTGCTTGCAAAAGTGAGCCAGGACTACATGCCGATTGTCCGGGATTTCGGGCTTGAGAAAATCATAGACCGCGAAGTTGAAACAATATCCGGCGGAGAACTCCAGCAGGTTGCGATTGCGGCAACAATGCTAAAAGAAGCGGACATTTATTTCTTCGATGAACCATCGTCATATCTTGACATAGCGCAGCGCCTCAAGATTGCAAGGAAGATACGCTCGCTTGCAGAAGAGAAAGGCAAGTATGTGATGGTAATAGAGCACGACCTTGCAATTTTAGACTTCCTCGCCGACAACGCCCATCTGATTTACGGCTCTGAAGGCGCTTACGGTATTTTCGCGCATCCCCAGCCGGTGAGAAGCGCCATAAACACGTACCTTTCCGGATACCTGCGGGACGAAAACGTAAGATTCCGCGACCATTCAATTGAATTTGACGTGAGAGCGCCAAAACCGCTTGACAACGTCGCCCGCCTCATCAACTTCGAATCCCTGCGCAAGAAATTCGACTCCTTCGACTTTGAGTCAAGTTCCGGCACGGTCCACAAGGGCGAAGTGATTGGAATCGTCGGCCCGAACGCCACAGGAAAAACCACCTTCGTCAAGATGCTCGCAGGCGTCATCCAGCCCGACGAAGGCAAGATAGAAAAAAGCATCAAGGTTTCATACAAGCCGCAGTACATCAAGGCGGCCGAATCCGAATCAAACGTCGAGATGATGTTGCGAATGGCGCTCAAGGGCAGGTTTGACGGCACTTTCTTCCAGACGGAAATCGCGCATCCGCTCCAGCTCAAATATCTTTACAACAAGCAGGTCAATGAGCTTTCAGGCGGTGAGCTTCAGCGCGTTGCTGTTGCATTGTGCCTTGGCCAGGAAGCGGACGTTTACCTTCTCGACGAGCCGTCGGCTTATCTTGACAGCACCCAGAGAATGGAATGCGCCAAGACCATAAGGCGCATAATGGAAAAGCAGCAGACTTCGGGAATGATTGTCGACCACGACGTCTATTTCATCGACATGGTTTCAGATTCAATCATGGTCTTCGGCGGGGAACCGAGCAAGAAAGGCATTTCAGAAGGGCCGTACGGAATGCGAAAGGGAATGAACGTTTTCCTGCAAAGGATGGACATAACTTTCAGAAGGGACGAGGAAACGAAGCGCCCGCGCATAAACAAGACCGGTTCGCGCCTTGACAGGGAGCAGCGCGGCTGGGGCGAATACTACTACCAGGAATGATTGCGGTTCACGCGCTGTCGTACACGGGGATTTTGCCATCGAGATAATCCTGGAGATTTTCCCATAACCGCAGGTGCCCTGAATGTATGTTATACACTATGAAGTTCCCGTTTTGAACCGCATACCATGAGAGCATACCCGGGGTAGTTGAAGTGTCAAGGTATTGCTTTATTTTGAATCCGCCAATCCTCGTCGTCGCCTCAACCCAATAGCCCTTTTCGTCCTGGCCTTTTCCAGTTATCGTGGCTTCTGCGCTATAGTCCGTGAAATATAGGTAAGCCGCAAATCCGCCGAGGGCCGCCAAGGCCACAGCCAAAATTATCAGGGCTTTGAAGATTGCTTTCATTTCTATCGGCAGGGCATTCGTTTTGAAGTATATCTGCCTATCGAACAAGCCAAGAAAACCCTTTTTAACGCTCTTCATATAACTAAATGATTTTATGGATGGGGCCGAGACACCGAAGATGAAACTGCTTCCTCAGATTATATTAGCCGTCCTGCTTGCAATCTCCGCAGGACTCTACATTGCCGGAGTCGTTGTCAGCACCAAGACAACTGCGCTTGACTCCACGATGCTTGCATATGCGGGCCTTGTTGCAGGTTCCGTAGTGATTGCAATAATAGCGGCGCCGCAGTCTGTCCTTTACACGCTGATGCTTTTTGGCATATACGCATGCGGAGCCTTTGCATCACTGTTCCATGGCATACAGTATGTCGAGGCGCTCGCCCAGTTCCAGTCTATGGCAGGACTGAAGGCTCTTGCAATCATAGTCGGCATACTGCTGTTGGCGGGATTTGCGGCACTCAGCATTCTAATAAAGGGATGCAGGAGCAAGGAGCGGATTGAGAAATATTGCAGAGAGGAGACATGGCATATAATACCCCAGATAGTGGCCGCTTTCCTGGTTTTCATATTCGGCATGATTTCGATGGGCAATTGGATTGCATACCAAGCATCCGACGTGGGCAAGGCCCTGCTGAATCTCAAGATTGGCGCCGACTTCATGGCAGGCCACGTCGCGTTTGAGATAATCAGCATGATCCTGATTTGCGCAACCGTTTTCTGGATTCAGAGAAGAAAGCTATGGTGCAGGCACTGCATAGCAAATCTGCCAGAGGAGAAAAAGGAAGAAGCGCCAGCGCCAGTTGAGGAGACAAAGGCCGAAAGCGTTCCTGCCCTTGAAGAAGTGATTGAGGAGGAGAAGCCGAAGGAAAAGAAACCATTCTTCGTTTTCGCATTATTCAAGAAAAAGCCAAAAGAAGAGAAGGAAGCGGAGCAACAGGTTTGCGAAGCCCCATTGCCTGCCGCGGCAGAGCCAGATAGGCGAAAAGGCATTGCATTCTCGTTCACCAAGAAGGACAAGCTTGTGGTTGTCGGAACGGAGCCAATTGGCGAGAAAAAGGGAGAAGAGTGCGCCGAGCCTGCCGCCGCAATCGTTCCCCCTGTGCTAGCGATGGAGGAAAAGAAAGGTCCCGTGTGCCCGTCCTGCGGAAAGGAACTATATCTCACTGCTTACAGATGCCCGCACTGCAACCACTACCAGGAATTCGGAATCTGCCCTGAATGCAAATCAGAGACAACGGTTTGCGGCACTTGCGGAAAGATCGTTTTAATGTCCGATGAGAAATGCTCCTGCGGCTCGCCGATAATTCAAGAAATCCAATGCGAGAAATGCAATGAAGTTTACCACATTGAAGTTTGGAAGGGAATACGCCCGCCGGGACCGATTTGTTCATCATGCAAGAGCGAGCTTTACTTTACGGTCCACGACTGCCCGGAATGCGGAGCGCAAAACGACTTCCAGACCTGCACCAAATGCGGCATGGAGCATCTTGACGACGGATCGAAGATAGAAGGAAACGTAAAATGCAAATCGTGCGGCGCAGAATTCGAGTTCGGCGTCTGGACTGGAAAGAAGCCAAAGCCGTACTTCTGCCCCATATGCGGGCGCGAGGCAAAGATGATGACGGTGGTATGCCCCGAGTGCGGGCAAGAGTCAAAATCGCGCTTCTGCGCAAGCTGCAACGACCTGGTCACAAAGTGCCTGGAATGTGGCGCGATCAACATGCTTCACGACAAGACATGCCGCGGATGCAACAAGCCGTTTGGAACGCCATATACGGTTTGCCCTAAGTGCGGACTGCGCATCGGCAATCCCATGGATTATGTGAAAAAGTAATTTTTTCTTCTCATATTCATTTTTTTTTGGTTTTTTTGAATTTAAAATCAGCGAAAAAAATATTGAAAAAATAAAGAGAAATTTTTAGTCCCGTATCCCTTCCGTCGTTACAGTTATCACCGCTTCGCCTTCGGGAAGGTTGGGGGAGTCTATCAGCTTGATTATGCGCTTGTCGGCCTTTGACTTGCGCAGGTACAGACGGTAGGTCGCAGTGTGCGCAACTATGTGCCCTCCAATCGGGCGCGTCGGGTCTCCAAACATAATTCCTG
>JAQUQK010000007.1:12417-20538 GCA_028716125.1 Thermoplasmatota archaeon
GGGGAGTCTATCAGCTTGATTATGCGCTTGTCGGCCTTTGACTTGCGCAGGTACAGACGGTAGGTCGCAGTGTGCGCAACTATGTGCCCTCCAATCGGGCGCGTCGGGTCTCCAAACATAATTCCTGGGCTTGACATGACCTGGTTTGTGACGATTGCCGCCGCGTTGTTGCGCTCTGCAAACTTGAGCAGGTCGTGCATGTGGCGGTTGAGCTTTTGCTGGCGGTCTGCAAGCATTCCCCTGCCGACGTATTCCGAGCGGAAGTCCGCAGTCAGCGAGTCCACGACAATGAGTTTTATTGGGAACTGCTTGGCAAGTTCCATCGCTTTTTCCACAAGAAGCATCTGGTGGCCTGAATTGAAAGCCCTTGCGACGTGTATTTTCTTTAGAGTTTCGTTTGGGTCAAGTCCCGCGCCAATGGCAAGCTGCTCGATGCGTTCCGGGCGGAAAGTGTTCTCGGTGTCTATGAAAACCACGTGGCCGTTTAGCCCGCCCTTTTCAATCGGCATCTGGGCATTTATGCAAAGCTGGAACGCTATCTGCGTCTTTCCCGAGCCGAACTCTCCAAACATCTCGGTGATGGCGCCAGTTTCAATTCCTCCGCCCATGAGCTGGTCAAAAGCCTTTGATCCCGTAGTGAGCTTGAGCGCCTTCTTCCTGCGCTCGTAAACTTCGTCGCCGGTCTCGAATCCGCCGACGTCTGCCGCCTGCCTTGCTGCTGCTATTATCTTGGCGGCTATGCCTTCGCCTATTTCAGTCAGGTCTGATATTGTTCCTGCGGATGAAACTGCAATCGACATCATGTCGTCGAAGCCTGCGGCGCGAAGCTTTTCTGCGATAGAAGGACCTACGCCAGGCAGGTCCTCGATGTCTATTTTTTTCTTCTCTTTGTTTTCCGTTTCCACGGCGGTTTTCGCTTCTTTTGGCATATACTCAAGCCTCGTAGAGTTTAGGCGTTTATAATGATTTTTCACACCTGTGGGCAACATCTTTTTATGTGACAGCTTAAAAACGCCCACTGGATTCTTCGCGGCGTGAAGGCAAAAGCGATTATTTACGACTACCGTTTCCTTCTGGCAGCCATAGTGGCAATCGCAATATTTCTCCGCTCATTTCCGGCCTGGCTAAACCCTGCATGGGGCGTGGACTATGGCATATACTATGGCATAACCGTGAAGCTTGCGGATGATCCGCAGTTCTATCAGCCGCACACCGGATGGGGTTCGTCTTACGAATATTTCCCAGTGCTTTACGTCATAACTCTTGCCTTCCACTGGATTACTGGCGCAAGCATAAGCTTCCTTTTGCCGAAGGTGGCGCCAGTATTTGGCGGCCTTACGGTCCTGATTCTTTATTTCATGGCCCTGGAACTTTTCAAGAGCAAACGGGTCGCACTCATATCGGCTGCGCTTCTTGCCGTATCCACCATACAGATATACGAAACCAGCCACGCTGCTCCGCTCACGATGGGGCACTTCTTCCTGCTGCTGTCGCTTTATTTTTTCATAAAGTATAGAAATAACGAATCATACACCGGGCCGCTTTACGTCTCAACAATGCTTCTCATCGCTTCGCACCACCTTTCAACTTACTTTTATATCATTTCCATCTGCGCCATAACAATCATCCGAAACTGGAACGTCGAGACCTGGAGGCCGAAGATAAAAACGGACGTGTTCTACATAATATTCGCTTCCGCCACGACTTTCATCTACTGGGGTTTTGTCGCCACACCCGTATTCAGGAGTTTCATAGGAGGGGCCACAGGCCTTTCGCCGGCATTGATAATATCGCTTTTTTATGCAACTCTCTTTGCATGCCTTCTTGCCTGCAAGGTGAAGATGGCTAAATATTACCACGTGCCAAAGGTCAAGCCGTCGATGAATTTCAACTGGGCCATGCTAGGCATTACTTTCGGCGGCACGCTTGCCTTAATATTTATCATCAAGGTGATAGGGGCGTTCGGCGGCGCACGCGTAAACTGGCCCACAATGATATTCGTTGTGCCTCTTTGCAGCGCCCTCGTAGGTTTTGCCGCAATCGGCTGGTCATACCTGCATTTCTACAAGAACGGCCGATTCATAAAAGGATGGATAATCGCCATACTCGTTTCCATGCTGTATTCTGTGGTAACGTCAAACGGCTATCTTTACATTGAGAGGCATCTTGAATACATAATCGAGCCGATGTGCATTGCAGCGGCTGCTGGCTTTTTAGGATTCATTGCACGGTTTGAGTACAGCAAGCGCAGGATAACCGTGGGGCTTCTTGCCTGCCTTATCGCCGCCATGGCGATAGGGTATCCGCAATATGTCTCGAATGCGTGGCAGTATCCCGAAGATATAACAGAAAGCAACGTGAATGCCGTCGATTGGATGGAAGCGAGCCTTCCCGACGGTTCAACCATAGCCACGGACCATCGCATGGGCGTATATCTCGAAGCGAACACCACGAAGAACTTCAAGGCCACATTTGAAAAGGGCATTGGGCTTTGGAACTCCACCGACTGGCGGGAATGTATCGGCGCGCTTGAATACAACGAAACCGAAATCTCGGGTGGCCAGGCTTACAACTTCACGCGCAGGGTGACTTATTTCCTGGTGGATGATTTGATGTATGAAAGCGGAGTCAACATAAACCTGTACTCTACTTCAGGCTCCCTCATAATGATTGAAAACACTACTTATGCAATGCTGAACAATGAGTCCCAGCCGTTCCATCTTGTACACCGCAACTGCACGTACAAGTGGCTGAACGAGACTGCGCTTCTGGAAACATATAACAAGTCGCAGGGCGGAATCGATTTCCTGGACTTGGAAGACGAGGAACTCATGAAGCACGTCGGCAATTGGTGCGAGATTTATGCTGTCGATTGGAATTTCATAGAGAGCAATCGGGAGAGCGGAGCAACGCCTTAATTACCGCCAGCCGCCGTACGGCTGCCGCGCAACAGCAAACTCGCCATAACAACAAATATATCCAAACAACCAATGTGATTATGATGCGAATTACCGTGAAATATTTCGGCCTCCTGAAAAAGGAAACCGGCAAGGATGAGGAAAAAATCGAGATAAAGCAGCAGAGCGCAACTGCCGAGGAAGTGGTGGCGCACCTGGAAAAGAAACTCAAGAACCTGAAAAAGCGCATCCAGGACGAACAATTGCTAATCGCTGTAAACCATGAATACGTTGAGCTTGGCGCAGAAGTCAAGGATGGCGACGAAGTGGCGTTTTTCCCGCCTGTTGCGGGCGGATAATCAACCCTTCGCATCAACAATCAAATACTTGCTTTCAATTCTGATTTTGGTAATGCTTGTTCGACAACTGCGTATCTAAAATAGCGGACATACTTTCGTCCCAATCCGCCTCTTTTGAAGCAGGAGCGCCGTACTTTGCGGACTCGCACTATAAGGCGATTCCTTTCGACGTTTCCAACTTCCGCAAATTCGCGCCAAAGCGCAACGGCTCCACCCTTTGTTTTGTGGATGGCGGGAATCTGGATATTGTTTCAGCGCCCAACTTTTCAATCCAGTTTTTGCGAATCGCAAGCGTGGCATTCAAGGGCGGAAAACGTTTGCCCCTGTCACTTCCGCAAAGGATTGAAAGCATCGCGCTCGTGACCCACGCAAGCGACCTTCGCAAGTTCAAGGTTCAGTATTTCCCCCTTGACGATGGGCAGCGCCAGTACCTGCCGCAGGACTTTGAGATTTCCAAATCCTCGTTTTCCAATTCCCAAGATGAATTGGCGCAGCATCCCATAAGCGCAGCCGGAGGCGCAGCCCGCAAGTTCGCCGAATGGAACTATGGCGCAAGGATAATTCGTGAATGCCTCGACAAAGGCGACATTTTCGTGCGCGATGGCGCATTGCAGGTCGGGCTTGAAGGCGAGGAAAAGTTCGCAACCGATGCATACGCCGCGGCAAATGACAAAGGCGTTATATTCTCAGGATTTGCAAAAACTTCAACTCTTGTGACTACGACGGGATTCCCTCTTACCGCGTCAGTCCAGATGCTTGCAAACAAGCACAATGTCGGCGGCGCCTGGTATTATGCCCCTCTCGCGGAAAATCAGAATCCGCGCCACCTTGGCGATATTTTCGTAGGAAAATTCTTCGAGCATTCGCCTTACGCCTTCAGGTTCGAGATTCACAATGGCGCAGGCAGGGAGGTTGGCGCGATATTTGAGGAAATTGCAGACAATTCGCGCGACCTTTCGTTCCCTGGTTATCCATACGGCCTGGTAGTGGCCGACAAGCTGGCGCGCGTGGAAATGGGAGAAAGGGACGCGCTTCAAGCCAGGATAAAATTACAACTTTCGCGAGTAAAGGGCATCCGCGAATGTATTGCGGCGACAGATGCGCATAAAATTATTAGCGGATTATAGGATTGGAGATTGAATGGAAATCTGCGGACAGATCGTAAGCGGCGAACACGGCGAGATATTCATCAGGCAGAAGTCGGGCGAGACGCTCGAAATTGGTGAAATGCTTGCAGTTGGCGAGAATCCAATTTCAATAATGATGGTTTACGATTTGACTTACGGAAGCCAGCTCTCGCAAGGGAATCTTGAACTTGCAAGCGGAATGCACATCGAGGGAATGGGCGCAGGCCTTTCATTTATGGAGGAAAACCTCCAGAATTACGTGATTGCCAAGGTCAAGGCGGTTGCATATGTAAAGAAAAACGTCAATGGAAAATACGAAGCATCAATTCCAAAGTCGCTCCCGCAGTTTTTCTCAAAAGTGCGAAAAGTCACAAGCGCAGATTTCGAATTTCTCTCCGATGGGAAAAACGCAGAACATTCCCTTTATCTTGGATGCCTGAGAAGCGGTTCAAGCAGGCTTAAGGATATGGAAATCACGATAGACGGACCGGATGCGCTCACCCACCACATTTTGATAACCGCAACAACAGGTCGCGGAAAGAGCAATCTTGTAAAGGCAATGCTCTGGAAACTTCTTGACAAGGAATACTGCGGCATACTTGTCCTCGATCCGCACGACGAGTATTTCGGCAACAGCGCCGCGCCTGGGATGCGCGACCATCCGAAGGCAAAAGAGAACGTAGTTTACTATTCGCCAAGCGCATCCGCCCCGAAAGGCAGCATCACACTGAGAATCAACACCAAATCGGTCAAGCCCTGGCACTTCAACGGCGTCGTGAACATAACCGACGCGCAAAGCCAGGCGATGCATCTGATTTACCAGAGATACCGCGACGACTGGATAAGAAAGATGTTCGAGGAGTCCGCGGAAGCGGCTTCGCTTGCTTTTTCAGACGAGCGCACAGGCGGGAAGTCAGGCATAGAAGCATACCTTGAAAGCCGCGGGGTTATGGAAGGCACTTTCGCTGCGTTGAAGCGCAAAATCTCGGTGGCGCTTGACATTTTCGAGGAAGGCGGAAAGATAATCGAGAAAGGCGTTTTCACGACTAAAGAAACGGGCATTGGCGCCGCTGACGATATACTTGCTGCGCTCGAATCCGGAAAAAAAGTCATAATCGACACCTCGCGCCTCTCATCATATGCGGAAATTCTTGTCGGCAGCATAATCGCAAACAAGGTTTTCGAGAAATATGCGGAATACAAATCCGCCGGAACGCTTGACGGGAAGCCGGTCGTGTCCATTGTCCTCGAAGAAGCGCCGCGCGTCCTTGGCGCAAGCGACGGCGAGATTAACGTCTTTGGAAGAATCGCGCGCGAAGGCAGAAAATTCAAGATAGGATTAATTGGAATTACGCAACTCGCCTCCTTGATTCCCCGCGAAGTCCTTGCTAATATGAATACCAAAATAATCCTCGGCAACGAAATGGAAGCGGAGCGCAGGGCGATAATCGAGAGCGCGGCGCAGGACCTTTCAACCGAAAGCAAAATGATCGCGTCGCTTGAGAAAGGCGAAGCATTGGTCAGCTCGATATTCACTAAATTTGCAATCCCGATTTACACGCCACTGTTCAATGACATAGTGAAAGAAACAAAAGCGGCAGAAAGCAAGCAACCCGTCAGGAAATACGTCGGCTCGGACGATTAGAAAACTTGAGGATAAGATGCCATCAAAGAGCATATTTGACTTTTCAAATTCTGGCGATGCGGCGAAGAATGAAGAGACTAAGGAGAAAAAGGCGCCCCGCGAAAAGCACAAGCGCGAAGCGCCTAGAAGCGCCGCCGCGCATAAGCACGAAATCTCAAAATCCAAAATCGCGCAGCCGCCAGCGCCAGTTCCGCCAAAAAAAGAAGGCACAATAAGATTTGCCCATCTTGCCGATTGTCATCTTGGCGCATTCAGGGATGACACCCTTCGCGAACTGAACATCAAGGCATTCGAGAACGCAATTGACAAAAGCGTTGCAGAAGGCGCGGATTTCATAATAATAGCGGGAGACTTGTTTCACACCAACGTGCCTGACATGCGCGTTGCGGAGAGGTGCGCAAGGAAGCTTCGCCACCTTAAGGAAAAAGGAATCGAGGTTTTCGTACTCTACGGCTCGCACGACTACAGCCCGAACGAGAAGTCGATAATTGATGTTCTCAAGGGCGCTGGACTTTTCAATAAACTTGGCGGCGGTGAATATGTAGGCGACAAACTAAAGCTCAAGCCATCGGAGTTTCGCGGAATACCAATCATTGGCTTGCTGGCGCGAACTAGCGGTCTTGAAAAATCGGATTACGAACATCTTGACACGGAGGCGCTGGAAGCGCTTCCGAACCCCAAGATTTTCGTTTATCATTCTGCAATCGCAGAATACCGCCCATCTTTCCTCAAAGACGCGGAATGCGTTCCGCTTTCGCTGTTTCCAAAAGGATTTGCATATTACGCCGGAGGGCACGTCCACGAGCGCAGGGAAGTCGATGAAAGAGGATATGGAACTTTCGTTTTTCCCGGGCACACTTTCGGCGCGGATTTCCGCGACCTTGAATCTGATGCAGAGGAAGCGCCGGGATTTTACATTGTAGACATTGAAAGCGGCGCAATAAATCTGCATTTTGTTCCAGTTGAAATCCCGGAAATTATGCTTGCTGATTTCAAGGCGGACGGCAAAGGGGCGCTCGAATTCAAGGAAGAATTGCAGCATTGGGCCAACGGCGGAAATTTCGCCGGAAAAATCGTGATGCTTAGAGTCGCTGGAAAGCTTGCAAGCGGAAAGCCGAATGAAGTGGAATTGGAAAAAATCCGCGAAACTGTCCTGGAAAAAGGAGCGCTTGTCTGCGTCTTAAATCGCGGCTCATTGTCGTCGGCAGAGCGCCTTGCGGTTCAAATCGACACGAGCAAAAGCAAGGATGAAATCGAGCGAGAGATAATCGGCGAATTCGTTTCAAAAGCGTCTTTCAAGGACGATGCGCTTAACGGAAAGAAAGGCGCGGAACTTGCAATTTCGCTTTCTGGCGCATTAAAGCAGGAGCAGCGCGCCAATGAGACAAAGGACACTTACCACAGGCGCGTTTTCGGGGATGTAAGGAAAGTTATGGATTCTGCGGAGGGGCAGAAATGATAATAAAATCCCTCAAGCTCAAAAACGTCCGCAGCTACAAGGAAGCGGACTTGACTTTCCCAAAGGGAACAATACTCTTTGAAGGGGATATTGGCGCGGGAAAATCAACAGTGCTTCACGCAATTGAATTTGCGCTCTTCGGCTTCTCGGACATAGACAGCGAATTCATTCTCCGCCGCGGCGAGAGCAAGGCGATGGTGGAACTGGAGATGGAAATGGACGGGCGCTCCTATATATTCCACCGTGAAATCCAGGGAAATTCAATCAAGAAATGCTGGATTGAAACCGAAGGCGCGAAAACGGAATATTCGAGCGAAGAAATGAAGGCCGAAGTCCTGAAAATTCTGAAATTCCGCGACAAATCATCCGGAAAATCGCGCGTTCTCACATACCGATACGCATTTTTCACCCCGCAGGAATCAATGAAAGAAATTCTTGGCGCCAGCAGGGACGAGCGCCTTGACACTCTCCGCAAAGCGTTTGGAGTCGAAGAATATAGAATCGCCCGCGACAACGCAAAAGAGTTCAGAAGGTCGCTTTCGCCGGAAATTGAAAACCTCAATGGGCAGGCACTCGACCTTGATGAAAAGGAGCAGCTGCTGAAAGAGGCGCAGGCGCAAAAGTCTGGCGCAGA
>JAQUQK010000008.1:0-9460 GCA_028716125.1 Thermoplasmatota archaeon
AAACTGAAAAAAAGTGTGGGGATGAAATGACCTACGAGCCGTTGCAGGAAGAAATAGAAAAAACATACTGGAATATAAAGCGCGATGCGGAGGCGAACGGCTACCGCCTGAATCCGGACTTGGAATTCACGAAAAATCTCGTCCGCGGTCTTCTGGTGAACGAGAAACGCTACGGTTACTGGGCTTGCCCCTGCCGCCTTGCATCAGGCAAAAAAGATGAGGATTTGGACATAATCTGCCCTTGCGACTACCGCGACCCGGACTTGGGGGAGTTTGGCGCTTGCTATTGCGCGCTTTACGTTTCGCAGGAAATTGCCGAAGGCAAAAAGCAGGCGCAATCTATTCCTGAACGCAGACTGCCGCCCGGCGAGAGGCAGAAAACGCAAATTCCAGTTGGGACTTCAGCAATTCCAAAACTGGCATATCCCGTCTGGCGCTGCAAGGTTTGCGGATATTTGTGCGCAAGGGGCGAGCCGCCGGAAATTTGTCCGATATGCAAAGCCAAAAAGGACAGGTTTGAGCGGTTTATGTAATATTATAATCTATAGAAAATATACACCGCCCGTTCAGATGCGCGCAATTATCTCGGTCGCACTCGGCGGGGCCACTGGCGCTTTGATGCGCTATGGCGTTTCCCTGCTGACGCACAGATTCTGGAAAGAGGCATTTCCACTCGGCACGTTAATCATCAATCTCTCCGGCTGTTTCATAATTGGGCTTCTCGGCGGAATGGTGGAGCGCACCTCCACAATTTCAGCAGAACTGAAACTTTTCCTTTTCATGGGCATTTTAGGCGCATTCACCACATTCTCGACTTTCGGGCTTGAGACCGCGGTTTTGTTCCAGCGCGGAGAGGCAAAGGTAGCGCTTTTGAACATATTGCTTAGCAACCTGCTTGGAATTGGCTTGGTTTTTGCGGGATTTGCCATTTCCAGGTATTTGGTTTTGGCAAAGTAGATAATAAATATCTCGCTCAAATGTCTGTATGAACCTACTTTCCAACCCCATTGCCGGACGAAGCGGCCATATCCCAGAAATCCCATAACCGCCTAAAAAAATTAGGAGAAAAAGAAAGTTGCAGTCTTACTGTGTCCACTCCATCAATGTTGTGCTTTTGGATCCGGCGTGATTTGTAAACTGCTGAAATTGTAAACCGAATCGCATTACAAAAATGTAAATTTTTAAGTTAGTATACTTTAAGGGCATACAAACGGCCCATTGTGTTATGTTCACTTTTTCGAACAAAAATACTGACACCTGTATAACATCTTTTAAAACCGGCAATAAATCGCACCGTAGTGAATGCCGAATCCGAATCCGTAGAATTCAAGCCATCGCTTTCGCAGATTGACAATATTGTTGAAAGCGTTTCCGCATTTTCAAATACCAAGGGCGGGCGAATTGAGATAGGGAAAGACGATAGCAATGGGAGTGTTATTGGTGTTGCTATCGGGAAAAGGACTATTGAAAATCTTGCCAATGATATAAAACAGAACACAGATCCGCCTGTTTTTCCGTCCATCGAAGTTGTGAAAATCGACGGGAAAGATATTATCATAATCTCCGTTAAAGAATCCCCATCCAAGCCAGTGCTTGCATATGGCAGGGCCTTCAAAAGGGTCGGAAGGTCAAGCCATAAACTAGGATATGAGGAGATAAGGAAACTTGCCGCCGTTTCTTCGAAGATTTATTGGGATGGGCAGATTTGCAAGGAGGCAAGCTTAGATGACATCGATTCGGAGAAAATCAAATGGTTTCTGAGAAAAGCAAAAGCAGAAAGAAATTATGACGTTGATCCCGAGACTCCAATAAAGGAGGCATTGGAGAAATTAGAATTAATGAAGGACGAAAAATTAACAAACGCCGCAGTTCTAATGTTCGGCAAAAATCCGCAGAGATTTTTTATTCAATCCGAAGTAAGGTGTGCCAGATTCAAAGGCATGGAACCTTTGGAATTTATCGACATGAAGGTCTTTAGAGGAAATATAATTGATCAAAGAGACAATGCTTTGGAATTTGTGAAAGAGCACATACAATTACATGCCAAAATTATTGAAGATAGGGTTGAAAAATGGGAATATCCTATCCCTGCAATACGGGAGGCAATATCGAATGCAATCTGCCACAGGGATTACGAAACCTCGGGCAACGTTCAGGTTAGAATCTTTGACGACAGGGTCGAGATATGGGGCTGTGGACATTTACCCGAACCATTAACGGTAGAAGATCTAAAAAAGAAACACAGATCAATCCCAAGGAACCACTTGATCGCGGAGAATTTCTTTTTGGTTAAGTATATCGAGCAGTGGGGAACAGGAACCAACAGAATAATCGAGGACTGCCTGAATCACGGCTTACCGGAACCCCTGTTTGAAGATGTTGCCGGTGAGCTTGTAGTGACATTCAGGAAATATAGAATAACAGATGAAATTCTAAAGGAACTTAATGAAAGAGAGAAAACTATTGTAAATTACATCAAGGATCATGGGCAGATATCCCGAAAGGAGTGTGTCGCCCTGCTTAAAGTTTCTCCGCGCACGGCGTTTAGATACCTGAACTCTTTAAAGGAGAAAAATATTATTGTGGAACAGGGGAGAGGGAAGAGCGTTGTTTATGTTCTGAAGTGAAGGTGGCACGAAAGTGGCACGAAAGTGGCACGATTGAAAACGGCATCTAGTTCGCATTATTCTGCAAAAACCCGATCCATTCCGCACCCGCAAGCCATTTCGGATTGGATTTCCGCTTTACCACCAAAGCGCAAAAACCCCACAAGATTTGCAAATAATTATTTTTTTAGAATTTTAATAAAATATAGAAAATTAGGAGAAAAAGAAAAGCAATCTACTTACTGAGTCCAACTGTTCTGATAAACGAGGGTGTTAGTAGATGTCTGCTTAATGGTTATCGTGCATGCCGTTCCTGACGCTGCGGTATACGGAATCATGTCACCTGCATCAATAGTTCCTGTTGGGGCAGTTCCTGCTGCAGCACCAGTGAAGGTTATCACAAATCCATTCCAGTTAAGTCCCGAATCGGCACTTACTACTGTGAAGTTTCCTCCCGCTGTTGACGAAATGCGGCTGCATGACATATTTGCTGCCTGTTTTCCCTGTCCGCTGAATCCGCTGACCCAGACGTACACGGTTGCCGCGAGAACTACCGTTATTGCGACCATCAGGATGACCGCTATTACGGGCGATACTGCTTCTTTGCTTTTCATGAATTTCATTTTATCACACCCCCTGGCCGCGAATTCCGAAGCCAGGCCATTTCAGCCCTCGGGCCTTGCCCTCATTGAGCTATACTATGTTATATGCGATTATCATTTATATAAAATGTCCAAAATAATCATGGTTGTAAATCATATATACTTTGTCCAAAATACTAGGAAGGAGATTTTGTTTTTTGGACACTTTTTTGCGCAAAGCCGATTCGCAGGAAGCGTTTTCCCGTTTTTGATGGAGAAGCCCTAAAGAAATAGAGACAAAGAAAAAGCCGCTCCGTTTCCGAAGCGAGGCTCATTTTTTCCCGTTCTGATGGAGGCTGGCGTTTCCCATACTCCTGTTTCCGTTCAAATACCTTTATAATCAAATATCCTATTCACCCCTTGCAGTTTACCAGACACAATCGGGGCAACCTGACTGGCGCGTCATCATGCGCCATATCTGTAAAAAAGGACCCCTCGAAGACTCTAGACCTTTGTGTTTTAAGAGCCTGACTGTGCCACGGTTGCTGACAAAGAGAGAACGTCGATGGAGACGTTTGCCTATCCTTAAAGGCGGCATTGGAAGATTGCGCTTTGCGGTTGCTTTGCCATCGGGCGCACGCCATTTCTGCGACAGAGGAAGGAAAACGGTTTGCTCCAGCGTTCTAAAATGGGAGAGATAAAATGGCAAGACCAAATCGCCCGGTTCACGGGTCCAGGGGCTATTCGCCCAGGAAGAGAGCAGAAAGCCAGGTATGCCGCATAAAGGCATGGCCTGAGATTGAAGGAAAGCCGAAGATTCAGGGCTTTGCAGGATATAAAGTCGGAATGACGCACGCGCACGTACTCGACTACCGCCCGCACAGCACGACCTCCGGACAGGAAGTCCAGATGCCGGTCACAATCGTAGAAGTTCCTCCGATGAAGGTTGCGGCAGTAAGGACATACAAGGAGACGCCGTACGGCCTTCAGACAATCACAGAAGTCTGGGCAAGCGGAGTCGACAGCGACCTTATTTCACTGCCTGAGAACTACAAGCCGGACTTTTCAGAAATGGACAAATTCAACGGCGAGACCGCAGACGTAAGAGTTCTAGCATATACCACTCCCGAACTCATCACCGGAGTTCCAAAGAAGAATCCCGAACTGATGGAAGTAAGGATCGGCGGCGGAAACGTCCAGGAGCGCCTCGAATACGCAAAGAGCGTTCTCGGCAAGGACGTAGACGTCAGCGAAACAATCCGCGAAGGAGACATGCTTGACGCGATTGCAGTCACAAAGGGCTTTGGATTCCAGGGCCACGTAAAGAGGTACGGCGTAAAGCTCCTGTCCCACAAGAACAGCAAGCACAGGCGCATGATCGGCACTTCCGGCTCATTCACCCCGCACTACATAAAGCCCGGAACCCCGCAGGCAGGCCAGGACGGATACCAGCAGCGCACCCAGTACAACATGAGGGTACTCAAGATCGGCGAGAAGGGCGAGGAAATCAACCCGCAGGGCGGATTTTTGCACTACGGACTTGTACGCAACAAGTACGTCATGTTCCACGGATCGCTCCCGGGACCGACCAAGAGACTCATAAGATTCAGGGACGCAATACGCTACCAGAGAGGCATAAAGGTCGAGAAGGCGCAGATAAACTTCGTTTCGACCGAGTCAAAGCAGGGAGCGTAAGGAGGGATATACATGAAAGTTAATATTTACTCAATAGACGGAAAAGTAAAGGGCGACATGGTTCTCCCAGCGGCATTCGAGACGCCGTTCAGGCCGGATGTCATAAAGAAGGCATTCGAAGTCGCTCGCGGAAATGCGCGCCATGCATACGGCGCAAGCCCCGAGTCCGGCAGAAGGCACGCAGTATCCGGAATTGGAAAGGGACACGGAGCATCAAGAGTTCCACGCATCCACGGGCTAAACCGGGCAGGACTTGCCCCGAACGTGGTCGGCGGTATGCCGGGACACGGCCCGAAGTCATACAAGAACTGGAGCGAGAAAATCAACAAGAAGGAAAACCAGCTTGCAATAATGTCCGCAATAGCGGCAACCGCAGACGCGGCAATAGTCGCGGGACGCGGCCACAAATTCAAGGAAGGCTCGGTTCTTCCGGTAGTCGTTGAAGACAAGTTCGAATCTCTCGAGAAGACCGCAGAAGTCGCAAAGTTCCTGGAATCACTTGGACTTTACGCGGACGTGGAAAGAGCCGAGGACGGCGTCAAGATCCGCGCAGGCCGCGGAAAGATGCGCGCAAGGCGCAGGAAAGAGCCCACGGGAATACTGATAGTAGCATCCAAGAAGATGAAGGCGGGCAACCTCGCAGGCGTCGACGTGATCACGCCGGAACAGCTCAACGTAAAGGCGCTGGCACCGGGCGGAGTCGCGGGAAGGCTCGCGGTTTTCACCGAAGCGGCGGTCAAGCAGATCGGAGGCTGGTAAAATGTACATTAGAGTCGCAAAATACAAGCCGGTCGTAATAAAAGATCCATATAACGTGATAATGCACCCGTACGTCACGGAAAAGACCATGATGCTCATCGAGAAGAACAACTCCCTCGCATTCATCGTGAAGGACACCTCCACAAAGAACGGCATAAAGCAGGCAGTTGAGAAGCTCTTCGAGTGCAAGGTCAAGAACGTAAACACGCAGATGATGAAGCACGGCAAGCTTGCGATAGTATCGCTTGAGCCGGAATTCTCGGCATCGGATATCGGAATGAGGATGGGCATATTCTAAGGTGATATGAATGGGAAAGAATCTAATTCAGCAGAGACGCGGACGCGGAAACCTGCTCTATCGCGCGCCAAGCCACAAATACAAGGGCGACGTTCGCAACCCCGTAGTCTCCAAGGAAACAATACAGGGAACGGTCAAGGAGTTCCTCCACTGCCCCGGACACACAGCACCCCTGGCAAAGATCCAGATGGGCGGAAAGCCCGTGCTCATGCTCGCAACTGAGGGCATGGCAATCGGGCAGAGCATAGCAATCGGCGATGCGGCGTCAGCGGTTTCGGGCAACACGCTCCCGCTCGGACAGATTTCGGAAGGAACGTACATATATAATGTAGAGAACAGGCCAGGCGACGGCGGACGCTTCGTTCGCTCCGGCGGAACCCACGCAAGCGTGGTCAGCCACAGCGGAGACAACACGATAGTCCAGCTCCCGTCCGGCAAGTTCAAGACCCTTTTGTCCACGTGCCGCGCAACATTAGGCGTTGTCGCAGGCGGAGGACGCAAGGAGAAGCCGTTCGCAAAGGCAGGCAAGCACTATCACGCAGCCATGGCAAAGTCCTGGCACTGGCCGCAGGTTCGTGGCGTAGCAATGAACCCGGTAGACCACCCGTACGGTGGAGGCGCTCACCAGCACAAGGGCAAGCCCGGATCAGTCAAGCACGGCTCGCCAGTTGGAAGGAAAGTCGGCTCGGTTTCACCCAAACGCATGGGCAGGTTGAAGAGGTAATCGGAGAGTAGGTGACAATTATGGCAGAAGATAAGAAAGCAGCAGCAAAACCCGCAGCACAAGCGGCGGGAAAGCCAGCAGCACCCGCAGCAAAACCGGCGGCAGCGACTCCCGCACCAGCGGCAGCAGCACCGGCAGAGGCAGCAGGCGCAGCACCAGTGAAGGAGAAGAGGGACAGAGGCCCAAAGCTTACACGCGCAGAGATGAAGAAGAAGCGCAGAGCGCACCTCGGCACGGAAATGCGCCGCAAGGAATTCACATACCGCGGATACAACATCGAGGAACTCAAGGCAATGCCCGTTGACGACCTTATGGAAATACTCCCGTCACGCGCAAGACGCAGCCTGAAGCGCGGATATTCCGCAGAGCAGCAGCACTTTGTCGAGAGGCTTGCAAAATACCCCGTCGACAAGCCGCTGCGCACGCACAACCGCGACCTCGTCATACTCCCGGCATTTGTAGGACACCACATCGGCGTCCACAACGGCAAGGAGTTCACGGATGTCCAGGTGCTTCCGGAAATGATAGGGCATTATCTAGGCGAATTCGCAATGACTTGCAGGGACGTTCACCATACCGGACCAGGTGTCGGTGCGACCAAGGGCTCGAAGTTCATGCCGCTTAAGTAAGGTGAGAAAATGGCAAAACATTATTCAATGGAAACAGACGAAGAGACCACCGCAAAGGCGCTTGGATATGAGCTATCCATGTCCCCAAAGGACTCATATGAGGTCTGCAAGGCAATACGCGGCATGATGCTGCCTGCAGCAAAGAAGTATCTCGAGGAAGTACTCGCCCACAAGAAGGCAATCCCGTTCACCCGCTACAATGGCAAGATACATCACAGGGTCGGAAAAATGGGCCCCGGCGGATACCCGGAGAAAGCGGTCGGATACATCCTCAAGGTTCTAAAGAACGCCGAGAACAACGCTGAATACAAGGGACTCGACCCGGAGAGCATGTATATTCACCACTCCGCGGCAAACCGCGGACGCGTCCTCCACGGCGGAATGCCCCGCGCACACGGCAGGACGACCCAGTGGAACGAGCAGACCACGACCATCGAGATAATCGTCAAGGAAAAGGGCGGCAAGAAGGCCAAGAAAGAAGAGAAGAAGGTCGAGGCGGCACCAGAGAGCAAGCCGGCGGAAACCAAGGTTGAAGAGAAGAAGGAAGCAAAACCCGCAGCCGAGGAAAAGCCGAAAGAATCCAAGCCAAAGGCGCCAGCGAAGCCCAGGGTCAAGAAGACAGAGGAGAAGAAGGAGTGATCTTATGGTTTCATCAGCAAAACGTCTCATTAAGGACAACGTAAAGCGCATGCTCCTCAAGGAATACATCCAGGAACAGACCGAGCGCGCGGGATTCGGCGGAGTGACGATACAGCGCACCCCAATGGGAACGCAGGTATCGGTCATCGCAGAAAAACCCGGACTCGTCATCGGGCACCGCGGAGAGACCATACGCAAGCTCCAGACCAACCTTTCGACCAAGTTCGGAATAGACAACCCGCAGATAGACATCAAGGAAGCTGGACGCGACGCAAATCTCAACCCGCATATCATGGCACGAAAGCTCGCGGACGCGCTTGAGCGCGGCTGGCAGTTCAGAAGGGCGTCCCACTCCACAGTCCAGAGGATTATGGAATCGGGAGCCAAGGGCTGCGAAGTCATGATTGCAGGAAAGATCACCGGAGACCGCCACAAGACCGCAAAATTCTTCGCGGGCAACATAAAGTTCTGCGGAGAGCCGGTTCACCAGTGGATGCACGAGGGATATTGCCAGGCAAAGCTCAAGTCAGGAATGCTAGGCGTCACAATAAGAATCATGGACCCAAAGGCAGTGATGCCTGACGCAGTAAAGTTCGTCGAGCCGGCAGCGGCGCCCGTAGCGGCGGCCCCTGCAGCAGTGGAAAAGCCCAATGCAGAGAAGAAGGAGTGAGCTAGATGGTTAAGAACAAGGACATAAGGGCAATGAATGACGCAGACCGCAAGGCAAAGCTCACGGATCTTCGCAAGGAACTTCTCCACGAACGCGGAACCGCCTCTATGGGCGGAGCGCCGGCAAGCCCGGGCAAGATACGCGCAATTCGCACGTCAGTTGCAAGGACACTCACAATAATCAGCGAAGAACGTGCCAAGAAAATCAAGGGAGGCGCCAAGTGAGCGAAATCTGTCCAGTCTGCGGACTGCCAAAGGACATTTGTGTCTGCCAGGAAATCGTAAAGGAGCAGCAGAACGTAAGGGTGAGGAACGAAACAAGGGCTTACGGGAAAACCGTGACAATCGTTGAGGGAATAGACCCCAACGACATAGACATCAACGCCCTTGCCAAGGAACTCAAGACGATCTGCGCGTGCGGCGGAACTGCAAAAGAAGGCACAATAGAACTCCAGGGCGAGCACAAGAAGCACGTTAAGGAAATACTCGTGGCGAAGGGATACAATCCCGAAGTAATATGATCCCATGAGAACTGCGAAAAACCTGGTGTGTCACGAACTGATAGGATTAAATGTCAGGATAAAGGAGTCTAAGGACAAGAAATTGAATGGTCTTGAAGGCAGGATTGTGGACGAAACGATGAAGATGTTCGTCTTCGAATCCGGCGGAAAGGAGATTGAAATTCCAAAGGACAGATGTGTCTGGGAATTCACCCTTCCCGACGGGACGAAGGCGGAGGTTGATGGATCGATCCTCGTGCACAGGCCCGAAGACAGGACAAAGAAACTTGGAAAGTAATTAGAATAAAATATGGTGATTGAATGGTTGAGGAAAACTCTATACCAGATGTGAAAGTAAAA
>JAQUQK010000008.1:9560-20482 GCA_028716125.1 Thermoplasmatota archaeon
CGGAGGTTGATGGATCGATCCTCGTGCACAGGCCCGAAGACAGGACAAAGAAACTTGGAAAGTAATTAGAATAAAATATGGTGATTGAATGGTTGAGGAAAACTCTATACCAGATGTGAAAGTAAAATCGGCGGCAAAAAAGCCGAAGACGAAGAAGTCGGAGGCAGCGCCAGTAGTTAAGGCGCCAGCGGCCGCAAAGCCGAAGGTCGGCAGGGATATCGGACTTGACGTTCCGGTTCCAGCACAGACTTGCGACGACGAGGACTGCCCGTTCCACGGCACGCTGCCGGTAAGGGGACGCATGATTGAGGGGGTAGTAGTCTCCGCAAAGATGACGAACACTGTTGTCGTCGAGAAGGAGTACCTCCGCAAGGTTGCGAAGTACGAAAGATTTGAGAAGCGCACAAGCCGCTACGCGGCACACTGCTCGCCCTGCATAGGAGCGAAAGTAGGCGACAAGGTAAAGATCGGCGAATGCCGCCCGCTCAGCAAGACCGTTTCCTTCGTTGTGATATCTAAGGGCGAGGCGAAAGCCGAGATGGGCATGAATGACAAGCCGAGGATTGCAGCCGAGGGGGCATAATCATGAAGGGATTTGCAGGAAAAATGACGCGCGGACTATGCACTGGCTCGCGCCTCAAGTGCGTTGACAACACCGGCGCAAAGGAAGTCGAGATCGTAATGGTCCCGAAGTACCACGGAACTCACCGCAGATATCCGCAGGCAGGAGTCGGCGACATTATAAGCGTCACCGTCAAGAAGGGAACCCCGCAGATGAGAAAGCAGATGTTCCCCGCAGTAATTGTTCAGCAGCGCAGGCCATGGCGCAGGCCCGACGGACTCATTGTCCAGTTCGAGTCGAACGCCGCAGTCATTATCACGCCCGAAGGAGAACTCAAAGGCTCCGAAATCAAGGGCGCAGTAGCACGCGAGGCGGCAGAGCGCTGGGCCCGCATAGCGGCAAAGGCAGGAACTATAATTTAAGGGGGCTATCACATGGTTTCAATACAGGCAAGAAAACAGAGGAAGGCGCGCGCAAACGCACCGCTCCACGAGAGGCGCAAGGCAATAGCATCGCACCTTTCAAAGGAGCTTCGCGAGAAGTATAATCGCCGCGCAATCACCGTCCGCAAGGGAGACACCGTAAAGGTAATCCGCGGCTCTTTCAAGGGCCACACCGACAAGGTATCGGACGTTGACACCAAGGCATACAAGATATATATCGAGGGGCTTACGCTCTCGAAGTCCGACGGAAAGAAGGTCGCAAGGCCAGTTGACCCGTCGAACGTCATACTGACCAAGCTTGACCTCAGCGACAAGTACCGCAGGGAGAAGCTCGGAGAGACGGAAGTTCCAGTTGAAGAGAAAGCCAAGGCAGCGCCCGCTGTGGCGAAGGCCGAGGCGAAAGCTGAAACAAAGGAGGCATCCAAATGAGCAAGCACCTTAAGCAGATATCGGCACCCCGCTCGTGGGCAGTGCCAAGAAAGACCGCATACTGGACCGTAAAGCCGTCCCCGGGAGCGCACGCACAGGAGAATGGAATACCGCTGGCACTCGTAATACGCGATTACCTCGGACTTTGCGAGACCATGACGCAGGCAAAGATGATCATGGGCGCAGGCGAGATACTCGTTGACGGAACAAAGGCAAAGGACCACCGCGAGCCCATCGGACTCATGGACATAATCACGATAAAGAAGACCGGCGACAACTACAGGATGCTCGTCGACAGCCACGGCCGCCTCCGCACAGTAAAGATTGCGAAGGAGAATGCCGCGTGGAAGCTTTGCAGGATTGAGAACAAGACCGTGCTCGGCAAGGGCAAGATCCAGCTCAACATGCACGACGGACGCTGCATACTAGTAGAGGACGCAAAGAAGTTCAAGACCGGCGATACGCTCAGAGTTGAAGTCCCGTCCCAGAAGATACTCGACCACTACCCGCTCGCCAAGGGAAGCACTGCGATGATAGTCGCTGGCGCCCACAACGGCGAAGTTGCGAAGGTCGAAAAGATAGAAGTCAAGAAGTCCACCGCCCCGAACCAGGTGCACTTCGGCGGAGAAAAGCCGTTTGTGACAGTCAAGCCGAACGTGTTCATAATCGGACTCGATGCGGCAGTCATAAAACTCCCAGAGGTGAACATAGTTGGTTAACGCAACCGCAAAGAAAAACAAGATGTCCGAGCCGTTCCTTGCAAAGGTCACGGTTAACATCGGCGTCGGAGAAGGCGGAGAAAAGCTTCAGAAGGCAATGAAAGTCCTTCAGATGGTTACCGGAAAGAAGCCGGTGCAGAACAAGGCCCGGGTCAATATCCGCGAATGGGACGTCCGCAAGGGAACCCCAATAGCATGCAAAGTCACGCTTCGCGGCGACGATGCAAAAGCATTCCTCAAGCGCGCATTCTGGATAAGGAACAACAAGCTTCCGTCATATTCATTCGACAACCACGGAAACGTGGCTCTCGGAGTCCCGGACTATACGAACTTCCAGGGAATGAAATACGATGCGGCAATCGGAACGTTCGGAATGGACATATGCGTGACGATCGAGAAGCCGGGATACAGGATAAAGCGCAGGGCGCTTCTCACAAAGAAGGTCCCAAAGCACCACATGGTCTCATCGCAGGAAGCAATGGACCTCATAAAGAAAGAGTTCGGAGTGGAGATCGTATAAGGGTGATATGATGCAGGTAAAGCAGAGAAAGAAGCAGTACGGCAGGAAGGTCGGCTGCGAGCGCTGCGGGCGCAAAAGAGGCATCGTCAGGAGATACGGTCTGCACCTTTGCAGGCAATGCTTCAGGGACACCGCGGAATCAATCGGTTTCAGGAAGTACGAGTAAGGATGGTGAATGAATGGCACTTAATGATCCGCTGGCAGACGCGCTGTCGGCAATAAGGAATGCACAGTCCGTCGGCAAGAAGGAATGCACGATACGCGCATCCAAGCTGATAGGGCACGTACTGAAAATCATGCAGGAACAGGGATATATAGGCACTTTCGAGTTTGTAGATGACGGCAAGTCGGGCCAATTCAAGCTCAACCTCACCGGAAACATCAACGAATGCGGGGCCATAAAGCCCCGTTTCTCGGTCAGGCACGACGAGTTCGCCAAGTGGGAGTCGCGCTATCTTCCTGGTGAGGATTTCGGTGTTCTCATCATGACGACCACGTCAGGAGTGGTTGCGCACACCAGGGCGAAGGAAATGAAGCTAGGCGGCAAACTGCTGGCCTACGTCTATTAAGGGGGATTCAAATGGCTAAGGAATCGAAAGGATATCAGGAAACAGTTGAAATCCCGCAGGGAATAACGGTCAAGATTAACGGGCCGAAGTTCACGGTCAAGGGACTGAAGGGCGAAGTCTCTCGCGAGATTTTCCACCTCCACGTCAGCACCAAGATGGATGGCGGAAAGATAACATTCCACACCGACTCCAGCCGCAAGCTGGACAAAGCGCTTGTAGGAACGTTCGCGGCGCACCTCGCCAACATGTTCAAAGGCGTCACTGACGGCTTCGAATACAAGATGAAATGCGTCTATGCTCACTTCCCGATAAAGATGAGCGTCAAGGGCAAGGAATTCGTAGTCGAGAACATGCTCGGCGAGAATAAGCCCCGCAGGACGAACATCGTCGGAGGCGCAAAAGTCGCAATCGCAGGCGAATTTGTTACCGTCACCGGAATAAGCCTCGAGGAAGTAAGCCAGACTGCGGCAAACATCGAACTGATGACCCGCATAAAGGACCGCGACCCGCGCAGGTTCCAGGATGGCATATACATCATCCAGAAGGGGGCGTAATTAAATGCCAGAGCAGAAGAAATACACGGTAAAGAAGAAGCCCAAGCTCACAGCCGAGAAGAAGAAGGCGCTTGAGCTTCGCAATGAAATGAATCTCGACAGGCCGGAATTCCATAGGCAGCAGTGGTTCAGGTACGGACGCCTCGGCGAGGAATGGCGCAAGCCAGTAGGTGCGCACTCCAAGTCACGCAGGTCATGGGGATACCGCCCGGCAAACGTCAAGGGCGGATACCGCGGACCCGCAGCGGCGCGCGACCTCCACCCATCAGGATTTGAGGAAGTTCGCGTCTTCAACGTCGACGAGCTTGCGGCGATCAAGCCGGACACACAGGCAGTACGCATCGGCGGAACAGTCGGCGCAAAGAAGCGCGGCGACATAATGAAGAAGGCCGATGAAATGGGCATACGCGTTCTCAACAGGAGGCTTTAAATGCCAGGAGCAAGAAATCAGAAAAGGCTTGCGGCAGACCTGCTGAAATGCGGACAGACGCGCGTCTGGATGAGCCCCGAGCACGTTGAGGAAATCGAGGGGGCAATAACCCGCGAAGACATATCAAAATTAATAGGCAAGGGACTAATCGCCGCAAAGCCCGAGAAAGGGGTTTCGCGCGGACGCGCAAAGAAGATTGAAGCGCAAAGGGCGAAGGGAAGGCGCAGGGGATCCGGTTCAATAAAAGGATCGACCCATGCAAGGCTTCCGCGCAAGGAGCGCTGGATGAGGACAATCCGCGCGATACGCGACCAGCTCAAGACCCTCCGCGACGAGAAGAAGATAGATGAAAAGACCTATCGCCACTTCTACATGCAGGCGAAGGGAGGGGCATTCAGGAGCAGGAACCACCTGCTTTCCCACATGAAAGCCCAGGGAGTATTGAAGGAGTGATATAAATGGCAGACAGCCCAATTTACAGAGTGGCATTCAGAAGGAGACGCGAAGGCAAGACGGACTACCGCTCGCGCCTGGCGCTTCTCAAGTCGGGAAAAGCCCGCCTCGTGGTGAGGCCGACCCTTAAGAGCGTGATCATCCAGTTCATCAGCTATGGCGAGGAAGGCGACAGCGTAGTTGCATCGGCAACCGCCAAGGAACTCGTAAAGTATGGATGGAAGAGCGCAACATCGAACATACCGGCGGCATACCTTGCAGGAATGCTTGCGGGAAAACGCGCATCCGATGCAGGTGTAACTGAGGCAGTATTGGATCTTGGAATGCACAAGCCCCAGCCCGGCGGAGTCCTCTTCGCGGCGCTCAAGGGCGCAATCGACGGGGGCGTAGAGATACCGCACGACGAGGAAATGATTCCGGAAGAATCAAGACTCCACGGCGAACACATAAAGGCAATGGCAAAGGGAATGTTTGACGCAGTCAAGGCCAAGGTCGAAGCCGGAGAGCCAGTAGAAAACAAGAAGGAGGGATAAAATGGCACGACCATGCCCAGGAAGACGCGCATATAAAATGGATACGAAGCTTCACGAGGAATCTCTGAAGGCGACCGGCCAGTGGACGCCCAAGACAAAGCTCGGCAAGATGGTAAAGGAAGGAAAAATCCGCACCGTCCGCGACGCTATAGAATCAGGGCTTCCGATAAGGGAGCACCAGCTGACGGACCTCCTCATGCCGGAAATGTACAACGTCCCGGTTGACGTCCGCATGGTTCAGCGCATGACCGACTCCGGAAGGAGGGTCAAATTCGCAGTAACCACCATAATCGGAAATCGCAACGGCGTAATAGGCGTCGGAAGGGCGGCAAACAGGGAAATTCGCCCGGCAATCGAGAAGTCGGTCAATGACGCGAAGCTCAACATTTTCGAGATACCCCGCGGATGCGGCTCTTGGGAATGCGGATGCGGCAGGCCGCACACTGTGCCCTTCACGGTGACCGGAAAGTCCGGCTCCGTCGAAGTCACCATAAAGCCAGCGCCCCGCGGCGTAGGCCTCGCATGCTCTGATGTTGTCAAGCAGGTTCTGATACTTGCAGGAATATCCGACGCGTGGGTAATGAGCAAGGGAGCGACCAAGACCGACATAAATGCGGCAATGGGAGCGCTCAACGCGCTCGCAAAGGCGGCAACCGTCAAGGTCACGCCCGAGCAGAAGCAGAAGCTCAAGATAGTCAGCGGCGAAGTCGCAAGGCAGGCACCTGTTGCTGCGCCAGCGCCAATAGCGGCAGAGAAGAAGGAGTGATGAAATGTTTGCAGTAATAAGACTCAGGGGAAGCGCGCACCTTCGCTATACAATCGGCGACACCATGAAGCTCATGCGCCTCAACCAGATCAACCACTGCGTCCTCATACCAGAGAACGAGACGTCCAAGGGAATGCTCAAGAAGACAAAGGACTACGTCACCTGGGGAGTGATTGACGCGGCGACGCTCACGGAACTGCTCGCAAAGCGCGGAATGCTTATGGGTGACAAGCCGCTCGACGCGGCAGGCCTCAAAGTAACCGGCTATGCAAGCCACGAGGAGCTCGCAAAGGCATTGATTGAGGGAAAGGTCAAGTACACGGACATCCCCGGAATAAAGCCCGTTCTCCGCCTTCACCCAGCCCGCAAAGGCCTTGAGGGGATAAAGCGCGGATTCAAGGCAGGCGGCGCTCTCGGCTACCGCGGCAAGGAAATCAACGAGCTCATCATGAGGATGCTCTAAGGTGATATTATGGTTTCAGACAGGACAAAACACTTCAGGGGAACAAGAACCCACGGCCGCGGAAAGAAGGCAGGTCGCGGAGCAGGTCTTCGCGGCGGACGCGGAAACGCAGGCATGCACAAGCACAAGTGGATATATACCGTGAAATACGAGCCGGACCACTTCGGCAGATACGGCTTCAAGCGCCCGCAGGGAATGGTTAAGGAAGTCAAGACTATCAACGTCTGCGATCTCGCGACCCAATTCGCAGGGCAGAAGGAAGTCAACCTTACCGAAGCGGGATACGGCAAGCTGCTCGGCAGCGGATCAATCTCCGTTGCGATGACAGTCACCGTCGCGGAAGCCTCTGAAAAAGCCAAGGAAAAGCTCGAGGCGGCCGGCGGAAAACTCGTTGTTTCCGAGTAAATCTTCCGCAACACATCTTTTTAATCTCCTTTCTATTACTATTTTGGCGTAATTTGGAGCAGTCTGCAATTCATCAAACGTGATTAAATGGAAGACGTTATAATAGAGTCGATCGAGGAACCGAAACTTGCAAATCCCATTCTGGTTGTAGGCCTACCAGGAGTCGGAAACGTCGGCAAGCTTGCCGCAGAACACATGATTTACGAGCTGAAAGCAAAGAAATTCGCAAGCATATACTCGCGCAACTTCCCGCCGCAGGTGTTTGTGAACGAGGACGGCACCGCCCGCCTTGTCTCAAATGATTTCTATTACATAAAGGCTAAAAAACAGAACATAATGTTGCTCACCGGCGATTATCAGGGCCTTACGCCAGAAGGGCAATATGATCTCGCTGGCGCAGCCCTTGATCTTGTCTCAAAATACGGAGTCAAGAAAATATTCACGCTCGGCGGCTATAGCACGGGCAGGAAGACGAACAGCCCGCGCGTCTTTGGCGCAACCACCGACAAGAAACTCGTCCCTGAACTTAAGAAATTCGGCATAACGTTCAGCCCCGGAGAGCCTGGCGGCGGAATCATCGGCGCTTCCGGCCTGCTCATAGGCCTTGGAAAACTCCGCGGGATCGAAGGCGCATGCCTCATGGGCGAAACCGCAGGATATCTAGTTGACCCAAAAAGCTCGAGGTCCGTGCTTGAAATGCTGCGCAAAATCCTTGGAATTGACATAAACGTTGAGGAGCTTGACGTGCGCGCAAAGCAGATGGATAAGGTAATGGCGCAACTCGAGAAGATGAACAAGCAGGCGGACAAGCCTAGCGCCGAAGATCTCAAATACATCGGGTAATTTTTTTCTAATTATTTTTCTCGATTTTTTGCCAATTTTGCTGTTTTCGTTTTTTTTCCCTCTGGCTCAATTCTCCACATCTTATTCGAAGCGTTTATAAATGATTAAAAGAATTACATTACGAAATGAGCGGATCAGGTGGACGTTCGTTTGTCGTTTCGACTTTTTGTTTTGATTCTATTCCTAAAATAAAGCTGATTCCCCCCCCCAGCTAAAATTTACATTTGCGCAAAATCACATTTCGCCAATTATCGGGCGAAAGGGGGTGGACTGAAATAGCGCAGGTTGAAGAGTAATGGAGGTGAATCTTCAGCTTTAAGACGAAAAATCGAACGGTGGCTGAAACTCTTTTCTCAGGATTGAGCTGGTCGGCAATCCTGTTGGTAGGACGACTCGGACAAGGGTGGCGCGTGTGCGTTTCCCGATTGCGCAGGAATGCGCGCAAGCCGAGACTTTGCAAACGTCAAAAATAAAGGAGTTGTAAAAATGAAAAACATAGCTTTAGCAATAGCAGCAATCATGCTGCTCGGAGGACTGATGAGCGCGATGACGACAAGCGCAGCAACATCCCTTGAACTTGGAAAAGTTGCAAAAAATTTGTTGGGCAACAATCAATTAAGCAGACCTATAACTACAAGCGCAACGGCAACAGGAATTGCACAACGCAATTCAAATTATGTGTCATATATGTTTTGTAGCGCTTCTGCAGAGGGCAAAGCAATATTCAATTATGCATTATCATGTTCTGCAGGGATAGGTTCTAGTGATGACAGCTACAAGTCGTATGATGGACCGGGCCCACAAATAATCACTGCTACTGCTAATGGTGGATCTTTTTACCATCCCGATACATTCATTGGTTCGATTGCATCTGCAGATGCGGTTAATAAGGACTTAACGATAGATCAGGCGCATGCAAGTGCAACTGTAGTTGTTCCAGGAAATGAAGATGTTGATGCTGCTGCCATCATAGCAATGATTAACCCCCTACTTGAAAGATTCGCTCTTATGCAACCCGGATTTGATGATGATACGCCCATATTTGATAAACTTGGACTGGATCGTTTTGAGACATATCAGAATCCGGATGATGGAACTGTGAATTTGTGGTATCGCAGCAAAGATAATGGGCAAACATGGGAACTAATCCAAAAAACACAGATTTAATTAGCCGCGTCCCAATATCTTTTTCTTCCTTTTCCTACTAAAGTGGGAGAGAAACGACATGAAAACTTCAAGAAAGATATCTGTGGTACTTGCAGTTTTAGCTTTGATCCCAATGGCTGGTTGCATTGACAATACAGAAATTTCAAACATGGTAAATGATGCCATTCCATATTATAAATTGGGAGACAAGATAACATATATTGGCAATGGAACTCTATTGGATGTGCCTAGTTTAATGATAATCGGAGGCGGATATTTTACAACATATCCTAATAGTGGATCGAGCACCATTGTTTCAATTCAAGATGGAGACTATGTTAGCCTAGAAGTCAGGGATGAGAGTGTTAAGCGATGGGATTCCTGCAGGAACGAACATAATGCATCAGTAATCCAATATTCAATATACGACAGCAGTCGATCCAAAGATGGGAAATCAGAAACATGGAAGTTCATGAAACAATATATTTCAACAGATACAAATTGCTTAATAGAAGTAGTTTCAAAAAATGTCAATTTGATTGATATCGGCGCCAACAAAGAGATAATACACGACCAGGGAGAAAAAACCGTTGGAGGATCCGCAGGACTTTTAGATGCCACTCTTTTTCAAGGCGAAAAACTTGAAGTGGGAAGAATTATAGAGAAGAATTTGCCAATTAAAAATAGTTGGCGAAATTCCAATCTCTCACAGATATTAAAATTTGAAGTAGAAGGAATTGATATTGTTAAAGGTTATGAAGCATATAAAATTGCTCTTTTGAATCCAGAATCGACATCATATACGCCAACAGGAGAAAACGAGCCGGAGTATTGGCTCAATAATTACACAATATGGTTTTCTCCATTAATTCCATATTTTATAAAAAAAGTGGTGGATATTGAAGTATCGCCAAACATAAAAGAAAAGATGCCTTTTGGCGTACCTACCGACTCAGTTATGGAAATGCAGGAATATCGTCCCGGAAAAACTCAAATAACACCCACAAGAAAGGAATTCTCAAGCGATTCAAAATTTGTTAACTGGTCTGATTGGAACAGAAAAAGTATACCGGATGGAAATCGATATTCGCCATTTACACTTGGTGATGCGTTAAAGTCTGCCGTGACGTTCGATTTTGGTTTACAATCATATATGAATGCAAATTCAGATTGGGAATTGATATCTGGAAAATACATGATCACACAGGAAATCAATTACTCAACTATGATCTCAGTGGATAGTTATACTTGGGAGTTGCATTTTGCATCTTCGAACGATAATCGATATCGATGCAAAATTGCTCGATACTATAACAATGCATTTCAAATTGGAGTCGACTGCATACGGGAAAGCACAGAAAACGATGAAATGTACCAGGCAATACCATACATTCAAAACGAGTGTTTGCCGAATAAAATAGAGACAATAGAAAATGCGTTTTTGTTGTATTCTAAAATAAGTGATTTGAATTTCGACTATTTTTGTTTCATATTATATACGTCGGGCCCCATATATCAGTTTTATTTCGATCCACCAGAAGGGGGACATATTGGATTTGTAAATTATTATTCCGTCTCGAATTATGGTAAATATATATATTGGTTGGGGGATGAAAATCATCAACCGAAATTATGATTTGCGATAAATGTATGTTGGATTTTTATCATTTGTCCAGTAAACTAAATTAACTATCCAGCGATGCCAGATGCATCGGGCAGACCGGCAAAACTTAAATCCGCACAATCCACTTGCTTTTGTTGTCCGATGGGTGATTTGGTGAAGTTTGGTGCCTTGGTATCGATAATGCTTGTGCTTATGATGGCCGGAAGCGCTTTTGCCGGAGTTTCGGCTGATGCAGCGAATGCGAACCCTGCCAGCGAAATAACTGAAATTGCCGGAAGCGTGCTTGGAACGGATGCGCCAGATGCAGACGGAACTCCGGTTTACAAGGACAAGAATGCGCCGGTTGAGGCAAGGGTCGAGGACCTTCTTTCACGCATGACTCTTGAGCAGAAGTGCAACCAGATGCGCGGATTTTTCGAGAACCCGAACATGGACAGCTACATGTACGACACAAAAGAAGACA
>JAQUQK010000009.1 GCA_028716125.1 Thermoplasmatota archaeon
ACAAGGCAATGAGCATAGCCGAAGAATTATACATGTCCGGTTACATCAGCTATCCGAGGACCGACAACACGGTTTATCCCAAGAGCCTCGGCATCTATTCCATTTTGCGCAAGCTCGCGAAATCCGCAGTATTTGGCAAGGAAGCCGAAGGTCTTCTTGAGAACCACCGCCCGTATCCGACGCGCGGCAGAATGGAAGCGACAGACCACCCGCCAATACATCCTGCAGACGTGGCAAACAAGGAAAAGCTCTCAAAGGAAGCATGGGCAATTTACGAACTCGTGGTCCGCAGGTATTTTGCAACGATGGCTCCCGACGGAACCGCGCAAGAGTCGGAAACGCACATTAGCATCAACGCCGAACCTTTCAAGGCAAATGGCTACAAAATCATCGACCTTGGATGGCGCAAGTACTATCCTTATTTCAAGGCAGAAGAATCAAGCCTGCCAACTCTTGCAAAAGGCGAGCATGTCGAAGTCCTTTCAATTGACCTCAAAGAAGACAAGACAAAGCCGCCAAAGCGCTACTCGCAAGGCGCACTTATCCAGGAAATGGAGCGCGTGGGCATCGGAACGAAATCAACGCGCGCTGAAGTTATCCAGAAGCTTTACGACCGCGGATACGTCGAGGGTGGAAACGTAATCCCCACAAAAGCGGGAATCGCAGTCACTGATGCGCTCAAAGAATACAGTTCCCCAATAGTCTCGCCGGAAATGACCGCAAACCTTGAAGCGGGAATGGATGAGATTGCAAGCGGCTCAAAGAAAATCGAGGACATCGTAAACATATCAAGCGCAGAGCTTGGCGAGATACTTACCGAACTTCAGAAAAACGAGCGCCAGATTGGCGAAAAAATCCAGAAGATTTTAAACGAGCAGAACGCAATGGGCAACTGCCCCAAGTGCGGCTCGCCTCTTCGCATAATCAAGTCCCGATTCGGCAAGCGCTTCGTAGGGTGCAGCGCATATCCCAAATGCTCGACTACTTTCCCGCTTCCTCAGAAAGGCAAGCTTGAATACACTGGCGCCTGCGCCACCTGCGGCTCGCCGACAGTCAAATTAATCATGAAGGGAATGCGCCCATGGAACATCTGCATAAACATGCAGTGCCCGACTTCGAAGGAGCGCATGGAAGCCCGCGCCGCCAAGATTGAAGAGAAGAAAGTGAAAGAGACGGCGAAAGCTGAGGCGAAAGCTGCGGCTAAGGTGAAAAAAGCAAGCCCGCAGATTGCAGCCGAAAAGGAAAAAGCAAAGGCGGCAAAAAAACCAGCAAGGAAAAAAGCCGCAAAAACCGACCTGGCCGAAGGCGCAGAAAAGCCAAAACGCAAAACACCCGCCAAAAAGAAAGCGGCCAAGGCAGATGAAACTGTAGCAACAGTACCAGACGCGCAAGAACAATAATTGTGGATTCTGATTTTATGCCCGTAAAGTCTTGCCCAAACCTCGAAGAAAACAAAAAATCCTGCCCCTGCACATGGGCTAAGCAAGAGCAGTGCCCCCGGTGGGGAAAATGCTGCGAATGCGTGCGCTACCACAGAAGCAAGGGCGAGACTCCGGCGTGCCTTTAGCCTTTTTTCGGCGGATTAATCCATCGCAATCCGTATATCCACAATATCGATGTCCAGTCGCTATACAGGGCGTCCGTATATGGAGAAAAACGAACTTCTTGAGAAGATAAAATCCGCAGAGGCCGATGCAGGGGCGAGGAAAGAAAAGGCCAAAAACAGCGGAAAAATCGAGGAAGCGAAAGCCTTTGCCGCAAAACTCGAGCAGGACGCGGATGCCGAGATAAGGAAAAACTCTGCACTTGCGCTTTCAGACGCGAAGAAAAAAGCCTGCAAGGAAGCATCCAAAATAACAGAAAATGCGCGCGAAAAAGCCGAAATTTTCAAGAGAAATGCAGATTTGGGCGCAGCAAAGCAAATTTTTAGGAAGAAATTAGAGGCATACCTGAATGTTTAAGCCAAAGGAGATGGGAAGGGCCGTGATCATAGGGCCCAAGCCCATGATGAAACAAACCGTGGATCTCCTGCACAAAATGGAGGTTGCCCACATACTTGACTTTGTTCCGCTTGAAGGCGAAACCGAAATATGGATTGGGGCTCCCGAAAATTCTTCCGCGTCATTGAACGAAAAGCTGGTCAAGATGCGTTCAGGCGCAAAGCTTATCGGGCTCGAGGACTGGGCCGCACCAGGTATTGAAAAGCTCTCGATAGATGAAGTTGAAAAAAACCTCGACATGAAGATACGCACGGTCGAGCTGAACATCCTTTCCGCTTCCGAAGCAAAGTCGCGCATAGAAGAGCAGCTGAAGAGAATCGAGGAGCGCATCTGCGAACTTAGGCCGTTTGGCGGAATCGGCATCCCGCTGGAAAATTGCCGCGGATATGACGGAGTTTCCGTATTCGCGGGGCGCGTTTCTGACATTAAAAAACTGGAGCAGGCGATTTCCAAATTAACCGACGAATACGAGCTTTTCAGTGCGCACGGCGAAAAATCCCAGATCGCCTTATTTGTCGCAAACAATCATCGCGAAACTGCCGCAAAACTGCTTTCGGAGTGCGGCTACGAAGAGATGCGGGTGCCCGACGGCAGCGGCATTCCAAGCCGCCTGATTGCAGAGCAGGAATCGCACAAATTGGGCCTCCTCGAAAAGGAAGACAACGCAAAGAAAAGCATTGCCGAGCTTAGAAAGAGGCACGCGCAGTTCATTCTTGCAAGCGAGGAATATCTTTCCGCAGAGGTGCAAAAGGCGGAGGCGCCAGTGCGCTTTGCAACGACAGAGCATTCGTTCATCATAGACTGCTGGATTCCGCGCGCGAAGTTGGGGGAAATAAGAAGCGCGCTTGAAACCGCGACTGATATGGAAGTATGCCTTGAGGAGATTCACATTTCCCACGAAGACGAGCCGCCGGTTCTTTTAGACAACCCGAAAGCAGTAAAGCCATTCGAATTTCTGCTTGATGCATATTCCACCCCAAGCTACTATGAGATAGACCCAAGCATCATATTATCATTTGTCTTCCCGCTGTTCTTCGGTTTCATGATTGGCGACGTCGGCTATGGCCTGCTTATGATCGCTTCTGGCATTGCAGCCATGCGCCTTTTTGGCAAGGACGAGAGCATGAAAAGCATTGGCTGGTGCCTAATGGTGTCAGGCATTTTTGCATCGTTGTTCGGCGTGCTGCTCTTTGGCGACATGTTCGGACTTACGTTCCAGTCTGGGGCGCACAGCGTCGAAGGCGAGGTAGTATACACTTGGTCGTCGATCCTTGGAATGGATATTCCGATAAAATCTCTAATCCATAAGACCGAAGCTTCGGGCGTGACCCAGCTGCTTGTAATTTCTGTCATTGCAGGATATGTCCACATATTCATAGGCCTATTGTTTGGCATCATCAACGAGTGGAAGCATGACAAGAAGCATGCGTTTGGAAAGGCTGCGCTGATGATGATACTCACGGGCCTTTTCATATTCATGATGAACATGGCAGGCGGGATACTTGCGCGCTGGCTTGAATCTTTCAAGGGCTCGGCGCCTTGGGTTTTCGACAAACTGGCGCCAGCGCTTTCCGCGGGGCTTACCATAGGAGGCATGGCTGTGCCGTATTCCACGCTCGCTCTTTCGCTGGCAGGAACCGCGCTTCTAGTTTCAAGCATTGGCCTTATTGGCCTTATCGAGGTTCTGGAAATTTCCGGGCACCTTGTTTCGTACACGAGGCTTGCGGCAATAGGCGTTGCCAAGGGCGCAATGGCGATGGCATTCAACACTCTTGGAATAGGAATGATTGCGAGCGGCAACATTGCGATAGGAATATTTGGCGTGGTTGTCCTCGTTGCAATGCAGATGCTCGTTTTCGTGCTCGGCTCCATGTCGTCTGGCATACAGGCGATAAGGCTCCAGTACGTGGAATTCTTCATGAAGTTCTACAAGGGCGGAGGAACCAAATTCAAGCCTTTCGGATACGAGAGAAAATATACGATTGAAAAATCTGGAAAAGCAGATTAGTGAAATTGAATAAAAAAGGGGGAAGAAAAATGGCAATAGAAGCAGGACTGATAGCAATAGGCGCGGGACTGGCGATAGGGCTGACTGGAATTGCGACCGCATTGGCGCAAAAGGAAATCGGCTCGGCCGCAGCAGGCGCAGTGGCAGAGAACGAGAAGGTGTTTGGAAAGCTGCTAATATACATGGTGCTTCCGGAAACCATCGTGCTGTTTGGGCTTGTCATCGCGTTCATGCTGATGCAGAAGATATGAGCGGGCGATTGGCGCAGGCCAAATATGAAGTGCTTGCGCCTCCGCTTGTCGAAAGGGAACGACATGGGGCTTTGAAATGGGACTTGAGAAAATCCTTGAAAAAATACAAACTGAAGGTGACGCTGAAGCAAAGAGGATAGAGGCGGAAATCCAGTCGCAGGCAGATGAAATAATAGCGGAAGCCAGGAAGCATATAGATGAAAAATCCGAGAATGCAAAGCGCGAAACTGAAATGCAGATAGCAGCAATGCGCATCCAGGAAATCAGCGGAGCCGAACTTGATGCACGCAAGATCCAAATGGCCGCGGAAAAAGAAGTTCTTGAAAATGCGTATCTGGAATGCCTCGAATCGATGAAGGGAATTTCCCATGAGAAACTCGTCGCATCCGCAGTGGCGCGGATAAAACGCGAGATGCCAGACGCAGTCCGCATTTACTCCAGCAAGGCCGACGAAAAGCTCGTGCGCTCCATCCATGGGTTCGAATACGGCGGAAACATCGAATGCGCGGGCGGCGCAATCGCCGAGAACAAGGAAGGAACGATGCGCCTGGATTACCGCTACGAGACTATTGCCGCAGCAGTCTGGGGCGAGAACTTAAGGGAGATTGCGGGCGCTCTATTCAAGTGACGGTGTTTGAAAGATGTCAAGGATTTCCGCGATGACGGGACGTGGCAACTACGCATACGCATGCGCGAGGGTAAAGGCAAAGCGCGCAATGCTCATTCCAAAGGAAGCGTATCCTCGCCTGCTTGCAATGGACGTTAGCGGCATAATGCGCTTCATCGGCGAAAGCCAATATTCGCAAGAGACGCAAGAGCTGGGAATAAAATACACGGGCGCGGAAACAATCGAGCTTGTGCTTGGCAAGAATCTTGCAAAGGCGCATCATGGCGTGCTTGGATTTTGCAAGGGCGAGCTTAAGGAGCTTGTTTCCGCATACATGCGCTGGTGGGACGTAAGGAACATAAAGACCGTCCTTCGCGGCAAGCGCTACAACGCAATCCCGGAAGATATACTCAAGGCAATCGTGCCTGCCGGCGAATACGATGAGAAATATTGGGCTGGAATTGTACGCGGCAGCTCCACAATCGAAGACGTTATCGAAAACCTGAAAGGCACGGAATACTACGGTGCGCTTGTGAAGACGAGGGAAAAATTAGGCGGCGACCTGTCCAGATATGAAAACGGCCTTGAGATGGAATATTACAGGAGGATCCTCGATTCAATCAAGCCGGCGACGAATGCCAAGAGGACCTTTATAGATTTCATGCGTGATGAGATCGATTTGGTAAATTTCAGGACTCTTTTCATGACAAAGTTCGACGGCGTCGAGCCAAAGAAAATTATTGGAATGCTGATACCGGGCGGGAAAATGGGCAAAGAGGACTTGCATGCACTCGCAAACACAGACGGCTTTGGGCAGTTCATGGAACTATTGCGCAACACTGCGGCGTATCCCGCGATAAAGGACGAAATCTCGCAAGTCGAGTCGGCGGGGCTAAACGGCGTTATACGCGCGCTCGAAAAGGCGCATGCGGCAGCGGTCGAAAGAATGTCGCGCCTTCATCCGCTTTCAGTCCTTCCTGTAATGAATTACATCACAAGAAAAGAGGCGGAAATCGAGAATCTTCGAATAATCGTGCGCGGCAAAGCTAGCGGCCTCGATACCGAAAGAATCCGCGAGCTTATAATGGTGATGTGATGGTTGGAATTGCCGTGATAGGCGACAGCGAATTTGTGCTTGGCTTCAAGCTTGCCGGCATAAAAGACACATTTGCCGGCGGCGACGTCCATGGCGCCATTCGCAAGCTGGCATCAGAAAAAAGATTCAGCATAATCGTTGTCCGCGACGAAGATTACCGCAAGCTTCCGCAGGCATTCAGGGAAGCGCTTTCCGAAAGCGTGGAACCGGTCATAATTCCGGTGGGGCGCCGTGAGCAGGAAGACATACGTGAGAAGATAAAGCGGGCAATAGGCGTGGACCTTTATAGAAAATGAATGATTGTTATCGCAAATCATGATTAATCAGGTGAATGAAATGGCAGAAAATTCGCATGGAGAAATTTACAGGGTTGCAGGACCGGTCGTCACGGTCACGGGCATAAAGCCCAAGATGTACGACGTAGTCTTTGTCGGCAAGCAAAACCTTATGGGAGAGGTAATCCAAATCCGCGGGGACAAGAGCATTATCCAGGTTTACGAGGACACGTCCGGCGTGCGCCCAGGCGAGCCTGCGTTTGCCACTGGCGCCCCCCTGATGGCGGAGCTTGGGCCGGGCCTTCTCACAAGCATCTACGACGGAATACAGCGCCCGCTGCCAATTCTGAAGGAAAAGCTTGGCGACTTCATAGCGCGCGGCGTCATGGAGCACGGCCTTGACCGGAAGCGCAAGTGGGCGTTTGTTCCGTGCGTGAAAAAAGGAGACAAGGTAAAGGGCGGGGACGTAATAGGAACCGTTCAGGAAACACCGAACACCCAGCACCGCGTAATGATTCCGCCGAATGTTTCCGGTGTTATCGAGGACATAAAAAATGGTGGATTCACGGTCGATGAAACCGTGTGCATAGTTTCCGGCAAGCCCGTCCAAATGATGCAGAGATGGCCGGTTCGCACTCCGCGGCCATTTTCCAAGAAACATACTCCCGACATCCCCCTCATTACGGGACAAAGAATTCTTGACACGCTTTTCCCGGTGGCAAAGGGCGGGACGGCATGCATTCCAGGAGGATTTGGAACCGGCAAGACCGTGACTCAGCACCAGCTTTCGAAATGGAGCGATTCTGAAGTAGTCGTATACATCGGCTGCGGCGAGCGCGGAAACGAGATGACGGAAGTTCTCACAGAATTCCCTGAACTCACAGACCCGCGCACAAACTCGCCATTGATGGAGCGCACGGTGCTTATCGCAAACACTTCGAACATGCCGGTTGCGGCAAGGGAAGCATCAGTTTATACGGGAATAACAATAGCGGAATACTACCGCGACATGGGCTACGGCGTCTCGCTGATGGCAGACTCCACTTCAAGATGGGCGGAGGCCATGAGGGAAATATCGTCGCGCCTTGAAGAGATGCCTGGCGAGGACGGTTATCCCGCATATCTTGCTGCAAAGCTCTCCGCGTTCTACGAAAGAGCGGGGCGTGTCACTACAACGAATGGAAAAGAGGGAAGCATTACGGTCATCGGCGCTGTAAGCCCGCCAGGCGCAGACTTCTCTGAACCCGTAACGCAAAACACGCTTCGCATAGTAAAGGCGTTCTGGGCGCTTGACACAAAGCTTGCAAACCGCAGGCATTTCCCAGCGATAAACTGGCTTACTTCATACAGCCTTTATGCGGGCACGATGGAGAAATGGTTCAATGACAACGTTTCCCCTGACTGGAGCAGCATGCGCTCAAAAGCAATGGAGATACTGCAAAAAGAAGCGGAGTTGCAGGAAGTCGTTCAGCTCGTGGGCTCCGATTCTTTGCCGGAAAGCGAGCAGCTTACTCTTGAAATTGCAAGGGCAATACGCGAGATATTCCTCCAGCAGCATGCATACCATGACGTGGACTCGTTCTGTTCGATACAAAAGCAGTACAAGCTGCTCAAGTCCATACTTGACTACGGCAAGGCAGCGCGCAGCGCCCTTGATTCCGGCGCACCTCTCTCGGAAATAGTAAAGATGAAATCGCGCGCCATCCTTGCAAAATCGAAATACGAAGAGAATTTCGAAAAATCTCTTGAAGACGCAATGGCAGAAATGGCAAAGGAACTCGCCGAGATAAAGAAGAGGGCGATATGATGGCAAAGGAATACAGGACAATAACCGACATCGTCGGCCCGCTGGTGTTTGTAGAGAAGACTGAACCAGTAGGATATGGCGAACTTGTGAACATCGCTCTGCCTGACGGAACTGTAAAGCGCGGCCAGGTGCTGGATTCCAGCAAGGACATGGTAGTCGTCCAGGTTTTCGAGGGAACGGCAAGCATCGACAGATCCTCCGGCGTCACTTTCCTTGGCGAAACCATAAAACTTCCAGTGTCAAAGGAAATGCTTGGCAGGATTTTCGACGGCTCGGGAACGCCGATAGACGGCGGGCCCCAGGTAATCCCGGAAAAACGCCTCGACATCACCGGCGCCGCAATCAATCCGTGGGCAAGGGAAAATCCTTCAGAACCGATAATAACCGGAATTTCCTCAATCGATGGCCTGCTGACTCTTGTCAAGGGCCAGAAGCTTCCGCTTTTCTCTGGCTCCGGCCTTCCGCACAACGAGATTGCGCTCCAGATTGCGCGCCAGGCAAAGGTCATTGGAAAGGGAGACGAATTCGCAGTCGTGTTCGCGGCGATGGGCATAACCAACGAGGAAGCGCAATACTTCATACGCGACTTCGAGAGGACGGGGGCTCTCAAGCGCGCAGTCGTTTTCCTGAACCTTGCTGACGACCCTGCGGTTGAAAGGCTGATTACGCCGCGCCTTGCGCTGACGGCAGCAGAATACCTGGCATACGAGCAGGAAATGCAGGTCCTTGTCATACTCACGGACATGACGAACTACGCCGAGTCTTTGCGCGAAGTGGGCGCTGCACGCGAGGAAGTTCCGGGCCGCAGAGGTTATCCAGGCTACACATACACTGACCTCGCTTCCATATACGAACGCGCCGGAAAAATAAAGGGAAAGAAAGGCTCGATAACGCAGATTCCAATACTTTCGATTCCCGGCGACGACTGGACGCATCCCGTCGCGGATTTGACTGGATACATCACCGAGGGCCAGATTGCTGTTTCAAGGGAACTTCACCGAAAGGGAATATATCCGCCGATAAATCCATTGCCTTCGCTTTCCAGATTGATGCGCCTTGGAATAGGTGCAGGAATGACGCGCGACGACCACCGCTCTGTTGAGCAGGGGCTGTACGCAGCATATGCCGAAGGCAGGGACCTTCGCGGCCTTGTGGCAATCGTCGGAAAGGACGCATTATCCGAAAGGGACAGAAAATTCCTTGATTTCGCAGACATCTTCGAGGACAAGTTCATACGCCAGGGAAAGGACGAGGACCGCAGTTTTGAGAGCACGCTTGAGCTTGGCTGGGATTTGCTGGCCTATCTTCCGGAAGCGGCGCTTACTCGCATAGACAGGGCGACGCTTGAGAAATACCATCCGGCTTACAGGAACAAGCCAAATGGCGCTGAACGCGGCATCAAAAAGCAGAGCTAAAAGGTGAAAAATGCCAAAGCAGGACGTCAAGCCAACCCGTACGGAACTAATCGAGATGAAGCGCAAGATCGCGCTTTCGCAGCGCGGCTACAAGCTCCTCAAGATGAAGCGCGACGGCCTCATTATGGAATTTTTCAAGACGCTTTCAAAGGCAAAGGACGTAAGGGCGAAGATGACGCAGGACTATGTCCTGGCCGAGGATCGCCTGGTTGTGGCAAAATGCGTCGAGGGTGAAGCGGTCGTGAATTCGGCGGCTTTTGCAATCGGCCACAATCCAAGCGTTACAATGGGAACAAAGAATGTCATGGGCGTCGTGGTTCCCACAAAAATCGAAAGCGAAACCGCAAAGCGCCGCGTCGACCAGAAAGGCTACGGCGTCGTGGGAATGAGCGCCAGGATAAACGAGGCCGCAAACGCTTACGAACAGCTTGTCGAAGACATTATTCTTGCCGCCGAACTCGAAACTACGCTAAAGCGCCTTGTGGACGAAATAGAGAAGACAAAGCGCAGGGTAAACGCGCTGGAATTCAAGGTAATGCCAGAGCTGCAGGAAAGCGAATCGTTCATCCGGCTGCGTCTCGAGGAAATGGAGCGCGAAAACGTCTTCAGGCTGAAAAAGATAAAGACGAAGGGGCAGAAAGCGCGAAAACGACCTGTCACATAACATACAATAACACATATATTGCGCCAATTGTTCCACCGCTGGTTCAAATGGCGGCAGGTGGAAGGGCATTTTCGGCGGTTGCGCTTGTTTCTTTGATGATTCTGGCATCATTTTCGGGCTGCCTTGAAGAGGTCTTCGGCGAAGGCGGAATTGAAGGCGTGCTGGGATTAACTGGTCAAAAAGCAATTGACGGCCAGGACAATTCAAAATCTTTGGCGCAATCCGGCAACACGGCGAGCCAGGCGAAGGCATCTAGCAATACAAATGCCAAGGGCACGGCAAAAGCGCCAGCCGAGCAGCCAAAGGAGCTAGAAACGCTAGTATACAAACCCGGCTCGTATTCAGTATCCGCGCTTGACCTTCAGGGCAAAACCCGCATAGTCCTTTCCGAAGCAGACTACGAATCGCTTCCGGTGCTTGCGCCGGCTTTCAAGAATCACGGCATTAACGCAAGCATTGCATGGAACAAGGGCGACGGCGTTGAAATCGCAGCAGAAGACGCATCGAAATTCTCGTCGCAGGCTGCAATCACTTTCTGGGAGGGAAAAGCGCAGAAAGCAATTGTAGTCGATTCATACGAAAATGCGCTCCTAGCAGGTCCGCTCGCGGCAATTCTGGACGCACCAATACTTTACTATGGTTCGACTACAAACGAGGCGCTTTGGAGGACAGGCGCAAACGACTCGAGCGAGATAATTGCGGTTGGAAACGTGCCATATGCAGACAAGGTTCAAGTTTCATTGCAAAGCCAGGAGCAGGTGTGGGATTATACGATTACGGCGGCGAAGGAAAATATGCTAGCTGTTGACTATGTGGTTTTAACGAATGCTCTTGACGATGAAACGTTGAACACCAAGAGCACGGAATCCGGCGTCAGCAATCCATACACGCCACATATGTCATGCATCGCATCGATGTATGCAGCAGCACACAATGCGTTGGTTGTTTGCACTCCTGCATTCGATCCAACCAATCTTTCATCGGCGTCGAAAGTGGATGCAAAACTAAAGTCAGCAATATCTAAAATGAACGATTCGGGATATGAGGTAAAATATCTCCTTATTGTGGGCGACTCGGTTTCAGTGCCATTCTTCTACAAGTGGCATCAGGCAACTGCCGATAGCGCAACTGGCTCTGGCAAGATTTTTGGCGCATCCGACAGGCCGTATGCCGACATGGATGATAATCCATATACGTCGGAGATATGCTCCGGCAGGATTGTTGGCATAGACTTGCAGGACGTGAGCAAGACATTTGACCGGATAATAAACTACAATGAATATACCAAAAGGGGGAGCCAGACCGCAGCCATGGTTCCAAGTCCTACCGGGGAATGGAAGGACAATTCTCTTGTGTATTCCGGCCCGGTAGGGGGCGTGCAAATGAATGGGCATACCTTTGAATTGATGTTAACCCAGACGTGGCTCTCGCAGGATTTCAACGTCGAGAATGGTGCGATTCAGGCAACGGGTACAGGATATGCTTGGCCCACCCCAACAGGATTTTTACTTGCAGCCGAATTTGCGAAATGTAATTTCATATCGGCTGCGGTTGACCATGGTTCCCCTAGCTCCACTGAAGCCATTAACGCTGCAGACATTGTGGACATGGGGCCATCCGTGATATTTATGGCGTCGTGCATGGTCGGCGAGATAGACAACAATGTGAATGGGTCAGAGGACGAGTTCTACCTGGTACAAGGAAAGGACTGCTTCGTTTATGAGCTTCTAAAACATGGTGCTGTTGCATACATTGCTGGAACACGGTCGGTGGTCGGTACTCTAGCAGGCGCAGAGCTTGCTCTTTTGGCGCTTGATGGCAGCGTTGACTCTGCCTCGTCATACAATCTAAAATTCTGGGAAGAGCTTGCAAACGACATTACTGTGGGCGAGGCTTTCTTGAACGCGTCCAACTGGGCTTCAAATGGCGAGGAGTCCCACAATGTTTGGGTGTATACTCTATACGGCGACCCCGCCCTTAACCCGTACGAACCCTGCAACGAGGGTGCACAATAATCAAACCCTTGCCGCTTCCAGCAAATCGTTCACAATCATGAGCGCCATGCAGAGAAGCGCCCATTTTACAAGTTTTTTGGGATGCGGCCTTTTTACTGCGACGTAAAATCCAAGCACCCCCGCCAAGACTATTGACGTATATCCAAAAGAATACTGCGCGAATTCAAGCGCGGAAATAGTAAAATCATCCACAATCGACCGCATGAAACTCCACTCAAAGCCCTCGCCGAAAACGGCGACTACAGACGGAATCGCAAACAAGTATCCGCCGAATATTGCAATCAGCAGTTCGGGCTGGTGGCATAATGAGAATTCCAGAAAATGAATCCAATAAGGGCTGTGGAAGTCAATTCCAACGAGTTTCAAGTATGGTGCAGGCGTGAGCCAGTAGCGGATAATTTCTGTGGTTTCGGCACCGACGCAATTAGGAACTACGAAACCCAAAATAACACCGGCGGCAAAAACGCATAGTGAGGCAAGGAGGTATTTCCAATATTTTCCGTACGTACAAATCTGGAGAAAATCCATTTTTTGCCTATCTATCACCATGTGAAATACAGTATCCCCGATTCGTTTTTATAGGGATTGTTCATACTAGCCCTGCCTTACGGAGGGCAATGAGGTGGATATATGAAGAGCATTCTTATCAAGACCACAATTCCAGGACCGAAATCGAAAGCAATCGAGGCCAGGCGCGACCAGTGCGTTGCAAAGGCGCTAGGCGGCTCGCTTCTTCCGTGCCATATCGCAAAGGGAAGCGGGGCGATTGTAACCGACGTTGACGGCAACAGGTTCATAGACCTGACAGGCGGATGGGGATGCCTCGCAGTGGGCCACTCGCACCCGAAGGTGACAAAGGCGGTAAAGGCGCAGGCTGGAAAATACCTGCACACCGACTTCACTGCCGTTCCATATGAATCCTATATCGAGGTTTGCGAAGGGCTCGCAAAGGTTTCGCCGGGCAAGACGCCCAAGAGCGCCGCTTTGTTCAACTCCGGCGCGGAAGCCGTGGAAAACGCGGTCAAGATTTCAAGAGGATACACCGGAAGGTCGGGCATAGTCGTTTTCGAGAATGCGTTCCATGGAAGAACGCTGCTCGCAATGACGATGACCCACAAGGCAATGCCTTACAAGTACAAGTTCGGGCCGTTCGCATCAGACATATTCAGGCTTCCATTCCCGACGCCGTACAGGCCGACGATAAAGGTCGAGGAAATAGAGCGTGTGCTTTCCAACATGATAAACCCGGAATATCTCGCGGCGATCGTAGTTGAGCCGATACAGGGCGAAGGCGGATTCAACGTCCCGTCGGAAGGATTCTTCGAGGAGCTTCGCAGAATCTGCGACAAGTACGGCATAATGCTTGTCGTCGACGAAGTTCAAAGCGGAGTTGGGCGCACAGGAAAATTCTTCGCAATAGAGAACTGGAACATCGAGCCGGACCTGATATGCGTCGGAAAATCCATTGCCGCAGGACTCCCGCTTTCCGCAGTGGTGGGAAAGAAGAAAATAATGGACGCACTGCCCGAAGGCGCGATTGGCGGAACATACGTGGGCAACCCGCTCGCATGTGTCGCCTCGGCCGAGCTATTCAAAATATTCAATGAAGAGCACCTGCTGGAAAAGTCGCTTGCCATCGGCAAGAAGCTGCGCGCCAGGTTCGAGAAATTCAAGGAAAAATACCCGATAGTTGGCGACGTGCGCGGCATTGGCGCGATGCAGGCAATAGAATTCGTAACGGACAGGCAAACTAAGGACTACGCCAGCGCGGAAACAAAGCAGATAGTCCACGACTGCCTTGAAAATGGCGTCATAGTCGCATCTGCAGGAATAAACAAGAACGTCATCCGAATGCTCGTTACGCTGGAGATAACTGACGCGCAACTAAGCGAAGCATTGGACGTCATGGAAAACGCAATCGCAAAAGCCTGCAAGAAATAAAAAACAAGAAAAAATTCACGGCAGCATTACTGCAGCATTGCCTTTTTCAATTTCTTTCCTTCCTTGCATTCTGCGATCTCGCCCACTTTTACGACTGTGTATTGCTTTCCTTCCTCAAGCCCCATCGGGCGGCAGATTGTGTAGTTGGCGCACTCGGCCTTCTTGCACTGCTGGGGTGCAAATGTGACTGCGCTTCCGCTTGATTGCTTTTCGTCAATCGCGGCATCAATTGGGATCTTCTCGACTTCAACCGCCTGGACCCCGATGTAATGAACGGGGCAGGGGTGTTTTGCGTCCCTCACCGCCTTGATTACGTATTTTCCCGGCGCCAGGTTGAAGCAAACCCCGTTGAGCTTGCATTTCTGGCACTGTTCGGACTGTGAGATTCCCACGAAAAAGAACTCGAAGCCTTCCTTTGCGTTGCATTCGCCGATAAGAGTGACTGCCATTGGTATCAAAAGCATTATCGGGAAAGCAGTTTTAAGTTTTGGCCATCAATACGTACAAGGCAGGATGAGACGAAATGAAGGTAAAACCGCTGTTTTCCGATTCGCTCGGTGTGCGCTCAATGGCAACTTATGTGGAAACGCCGGGCTGCAAGATTTTGATAGACCCAAGCGCTGCCCTTGGCCCGGTAAGATACGGCCTGCCGCCTTCTCCAGAGGAATTCGAAGCCCTCCAAAATGCAAAGCAGGAAATCCACAAGATTGCAAAGGAATGCGACGTTCTTACAATATCCCACTACCACTACGACCATTACGACCCGACTGAAAATTTCTATGCAGGAAAAACAGTTTACGCAAAAGACATACGCGCCAGCATCAACAAGAGCCAGGCGCATCGCGGAAAAGATTTCGAATTATTGGTAAAGGAAAAATGCAACCTAATTTACAGCGACGGCAGGGAATTCCAGCACGGGAAAACCAAAATAAAATTCTCAATGCCGACTCCGCACGGCCCGGCTGGAATTGTTCTTGGATATGTCCTGATGACTATAATCGAATCCGGCGGTAAAAAAGTCCTGCACGCAAGCGATGCGCAGGGCCCCGTGGTCGCAGAAGCGGCGGAGTACATCATCAAGGAAAACCCTGATGTTCTCATAATAGACGGCCCGCCTACGCTTTTCCTCGGATGGAAATTCTCAATGAAGAATCTGGAAGACGCGCAGGACAACATGCTTCGCATAATAAAGGAAACAAGCGCTGAAATAATTCTCGATCACCATCTTTTGCGCGACCTGAAATACAAGGAAAGATTTGCTAAAGTCTACGCAACCGGGCGCCCGAAAACCTTTGCGGAATATGCAGGGAAGGAAAACACGATGCTCGAAGCTCACCGAAAAGAACTTTGGGCAAAAATCCAGAACAGGGACGAGATGCTGGAAAAGATGCGCACTGCGGCGGGCGAAGAATGATATCCGTAATTCTTGGCGACATAGCAAAAATCGAATGCGACGCGATTGTGAATCCTGCAAATTCCCACGGCACAATGGGCGGAGGAGTTGCGCTTGCGATAAAGCGGGCAGGGGGTCAAATAATAGAAGATGAATCCGTGGCGCTTGCGCCCACTCCAGTCGGCTTTGCAGTTGCAACCACCGCCGGAAAACTTCCCTGCGGAATGGTGATTCACGCACCGACAATGACAGAGCCTGTGGAACGCATTGGAATAGACAACGTCGTGGCAGCCACCCGCGCCGCGCTCGAATGCGCCCTTGACAACGGTGCAATGACAGTCGCGTTTCCAGGAATGGGAACGGGGGTTGGAAGAGTTGCGCCAAGCGATGCCGCAGAGGCGATGATTTGCGAGATTTTGAAATTTGAAAAATTGGTTGAACGAATTTTGCTGGTTGCGCGTGACGAAGAATTGTATGAAGCATTCCGCGATTGTCTGGAAAGACATTTAAAAACTTAAGAGATGCGGGGAATATCTGAAGATGGCGAAAAATAATAGCCCTCTCGCGCACCGCTGCGGGGTGCGCTGAGGGCTGACGCATTCGCTTCGCTCATGCGCAGCCCCGTAGTGTAGTGGTCAATCATGCGGGACTCTGGATCCTGCGACCCTGGTTCGAATCCAGGCGGGGCTACCAATCAATCAATAGGGCAAACTCGCAGCCGACTGGATGCGATGGACGCACCCTCCTAGAATGCAAAGGTGCGGCCGAATCGAATCCAGGCAGGGCTACCAAATAACCAACGCACTCTCGTTTCATCAAGGCGCGGCAAAGGTAATTTTATGGAAACAAACGGCAACTTAAACGCCGGCACTCAGACGGAGGCGCCAAAGATTTCTGCGCCAATTGATTTGCAGAAGCGCGGAATATGCGTCACGTCGCCTCCTACTGGAAAGCCGATAAAAATAACTGGCGACAAGCCCGAGGAATTTCTGCCCCATCTTCGCGACTCCACGCTTACTTGGATCAACTTTTCCGTCGATGACATAAAGCACGACGCAGAATACATATCCACGCTTTTCGGCTTCAGCTCGTCAATGATACAACCGCTTCTCAGCGCATACAATTCAGGATATGAGGATTCTGAAACCGAGCTAGGAATAAAAATTCCGGCGATAAGGGTAAAAAAATTCGAGGTCAAGGTTTACCCTCTTTTGATACTTATAAGGCAAGGATTGGTCCTGACAATACACGAAACCGAAATCATACGCCTGATACGATTCTCAAGGTACGCCGACACATTCATGCGCAAGATAAAGCCAGACACGCTCTGGCAGGACAAGCAGACGATACTTCTAAACCGCATAATCGACGAGAACAACAGCGCCAACTTCGACCACCTGCGCCAGATAGAGGAGCAGGGAGACGAGCTGAGTAAATTCCTGGTCGACCCCCAAATGCCCAGGGCCGCAATCGGCACCGAAATATACAACATGAAGCACGCCCTGATAACTTATCTGGATGCCCTTTGGGCGACTATAGACGTGCTTAACAGCCTCCGCTACGGCGACGCCGAGATGATATCCGACAACCAAAAGATTCTCGCAAGGACTGGCGTTCTCGCTGAGGACGTAAATACCCAGATTTCCCTCTCCGAGCACATGTCGGAAGTCCTGGCATCTGGCCTTGAAGTTCTCCAGAGCATATACAACAACCAGTTGCAGATACTCAACAACAAGATGGCGATGGTAGTGGCATATCTTACGATAATAGGCACGGCCGTCCTCGTTCCGAACACCATTGCGACCGCGATGGGCAGTGCCGCATTCAACCTTGGCCCGGAAGACATGTGGTGGTATATACTGCTCCTTATAGGGTCCACCGTTGTCGCGACCATACTCGCTTACATCTGGGTCAAGAAAGCGGGATGGCTTCCAAAGAGGCCGGACTAAAGAACGAATGGAAAATGTGAAGAAAATGCCGGAATTCTGCGTAGTGTTGGTAGAGCCGCAAAACCCGGGAAATCTGGGCGCAATCGCCCGGGCTATGATGAATTTCGGCGTAAAAGAACTCATTCTTGTAAATCCCTGCCCTATAGACGACGTGGCATACCAGAGGGCCATGCATGCCGAAGAAATCCTCAAAAACGCGAAGATTTTCAACAATTTCGAGGACGCGGTTAATGGAATAGACTTTCTTGCAGGAACGTCTGGCGTGCCCAGCGCAAACGAGAAGCACCATCTGCGCATCCCGTTAAACCCGACGAAATTTGTGGAACTTGCATCCCAGACAAAAGGAAAGATCGGCATAGTTTTTGGAAGGGAGAATTTCGGCCTATCCAATGAAGAACTAGCCCGTTGCGACGTTCTTGTCAACATCCCGACTGCGCCCGAATATCCGATAATGAACATCTCGCACGCAGTTGCGGTTTTGCTTTACGAGATTTACAATCCAGCGCAGGCGGTTTCCGCTTCCCTCGAGTTGCACGAGGCGTCAGGCGAGGAAAAGGAGCGCTTTTTTGCGCAGCTGCACGAATACCTGGTCGCCGTAGACCACCCCGAATTCAAGATGGAGAACACCGAAATCATGGTGCGCCGCATTTTCGGGCGCGCCGGCATGTCAAAATGGGAGTTTTATACGCTGATGGGAATTTTGGGCGATGGGGTAAAGACGATAAAGCGCACTCAGAAAACTGAAAAATCCCTCGAAAATGAAAAACTGCCCCAGAATTAGTTTTGATTAAAGAGATTGAATTAAAGGTTGATAAGGACTGTCGCCACGATTGCGACGCCGTATATCAGACCAAGCCATAGTATGGTTTTCTTTGCTTCCCTGCTCATTTTCTCCCCTCTGTCAGAGGGGCGCATCTGTAAAGTTTATTTAAATGTTTAGGTTCATTTTTCCTATCTGGTTGTCCTCTGTTGCTCTCCTACATCATTGAAAACACTACAAATGCGGCGGCCCCGCCATATATGGCAAGCATCCAGAGCAGCATATTTCTCATTTCCTTGCTCAATGCATCCCCAGGAATAATATGGAAGGCAGGTTTTTAACAGTTGTGCCTACTATATAATCGAAATCTCGATTTTTAAGTTATCAACGGCATTTTCATACAACGTTTCATGCGACATGGAAACAAACATCTGCGCGGATATGGTGTAAATTCCCGGCTCGCTTATATTGAAACTGAATTTTACACTATGTTCCGCTCCGCAGCACGGAAGTTCGAATTCCTCAGAGTCCAAATGAACCAGGCGGATCGGCGCAAGCATGCTCGCGCTGCCGGAATAAACCGATATGTTCAATCCCGCCTTATATACTACTGCAAGCGCAAGCGGGTCGTTTCCGCGCTTTGCCTTTATGGTCAAATTGATGGTTTGATTACTGCCGTATGTCTCCTTATCCGTTTCAATTGACTCTATCCAGGCAACAGGGCTTCTTATAGGAACGTCCGTGATGTAAAATGCGCCGATACGAGTCACACTTTCGGGCTCAGGCTCGATAGACATTTGGTAAAGCCGGTCGTATTCCGTCTGTGGTATATAGTAGATGATGTTGGAATATGTCTCTGAGTTTGTGGTTGAAAACCAGGATTCCGCCCAGTAATCCACCATCTCGCTCGCTTCCTTCTCGGTCAATCCCTTCGAAACAAGGCACGAGAGCGCCAGCGCCTTCGCTTCGTTGAGCGAGCTTGCGTTGTCCAGATTGATCGAAATTTCCTTCGACTCGTTCGCCTCGAGCGAATCTATCTTCAAAAGCAGGAATTCTGTTTGCCATGTAGAATAATTTGTGGATCCGTAAACGAAGAATATATCAGTGATTTCAAATGGGTTGGCATTGGTTATGCGAAAAATGGCATTAGTTTCCCCAACCGTCACGTTGGCGGTTATCGTCTTTCCGTAGTTCAGCAGGACGCCTTCGTAGAAAAGATAAGGATGATGCGTTCCATTTGAAATTATGCTTCCATTCTGGAGTATGGTCAGGTTCTGCCACTGCCCGACGGTGCCGGTGAAACTGGGGAATATCGTCATCTGCGGTATAGTTTCGGTGATAAATCCCTGCGGCCCGATACCAAGGTGCACTGTTGCGTTCCCTATCAATCTCGGCGTATGGAAATAAATAACTGGCTTTTTGACGACAAACGGCGGCGCAGGGCTTGTTAGCGCGTCCGCATCATCGGAAC
>JAQUQK010000010.1:0-1430 GCA_028716125.1 Thermoplasmatota archaeon
CAGAGGCTTGTAAAGATCAGGATCGCGCCCAAGGGCAAGAAGGTCGAAGTCGCGCCAAAGCCCGCAGCAGCGCCGATTATTGCGGAGGAAGTAAAGCCGAAGGCCGCGGAAGCAAAGCCGAAGGTCGAAGAGGCAAAGCCGGTAAAAGCGGCGCCAGCGCCAGAGATAAAACAGACCACCGCAACGGTTGAATGCCCCGCATGCAACAAGTCGTTCGACGTTCCTGTGGATGCGAAGGAAGGCGTATGCCCGCACTGCAACGCAGAGCTTCTCTTCGAGGACGTCATAGAAGAGCCCAAGAAAGAGAAGAAGGAACGGGGCCTATTCTGGAAGAAGAAGTCCCAGTCTTCCTAATCTTCACTTCTTTTATCCTGTTTTTTACCTTGCATTTTTGAACTGCTTTTCAGATGGACAAACGATTTAAGCCGCCTTTAGATGCAGGCTTATGGCGAAAGAGGATTACGCTTTCAGGGCGCCGCCGTTCGACGAAAAGGCGTACGTGCAAAAAGAACTCTTCGAAGGCAAGCGCACATTGTGGATGATTTCATATTGCGTATGGATGGCGCTTCTCACTTCAATGATCGGCCTCATACCGGTAAACGGCAACAAGATTGGCATTATTCTTGGCGCACTTGGCATTCTCGGCGTTCGCCCGTTCCTGCTATTTGTGGGAAAGCTTGACATGACAAGGATGAAGCCCAAGGACTGGGTTGTCACGATCCTATTTTACGTCTTCGGCTGGATGTGGCTGTGGCTCCTTTTCATGCAGTTCATCAAGCAAGTTTAAGCCAATTGCCCAATCAAAACATTTTTCCCCTTTTCCCGCATATTGTTTTTTGGTGATTTTGCGTCTAAAGTAGAGGAATTGAAAAAGAGGCTTGAGGAAATCGGCAAGCTAACGGCAGAAGCGGCGAAGCTGTCATACGAAATCGGCAAGGAGAAAGCAGAAAAGATTGCGCCTGAAATGAAGAAAAGCACAGCAAAAGCGATGCACAAAATAAGCGAGGAACTTGATAAAATAGGGAAGAAATTGGAAGAGAATTAAGCCAAATTTACTTCGGCACCTTTTTCCAATCATCCAGGAATTTTGCAATCCCAGTATCCGTGAGCGGGTGTTTTAGCATAAGCTTTAGGACGCTCATGGGTATTGTCGCAATGTCTGCGCCAGCGAGCGCCGCATCTGTTACATGCACCGGATTGCGTACGCTTGCCACTATTATTTCCGATTTTATTCCGTAATTTTCGAATATCTGCGTTATCTCGTGGATTATGTCCATCCCGACCTGGCCTGCATCGTCCAGTCGCCCTATGAACGGGCTGACATAAGTAGCGCCCGCTTTTGCGGCCAGAAGCGCCTGGTTGGCGGAGAATATGAGAGTGCAGTTGGTCTTTATCCCCTCCTTTGAAAGCGCCTTTATCGCCTTGAGGCC
>JAQUQK010000010.1:1530-19161 GCA_028716125.1 Thermoplasmatota archaeon
GAAAGAGTTACGGTGCGAAGCGGAATTTTCCAGGGCGATCTTTCTGAAATCGCCGGAGATGTTGAAGATACGTATATTGGAATAGAATATCGCGGCAAGCTTCCAAAAATTGACGCGTCCGGTTTCAGCGGCATTGTTTTCATCGATCTCATGCACGCAGGGAAGCGCTCCGGATTCAACGAAGATCTTGCAAGAAGCGCGCTTGAAAAATGGAAGAATCTATACATCGCTGGCGGCCTCCGCCTGGACGACGTTGCGGCTCTAAACAAAATGGGTTTTTCAGGGGCGCTTATCGGAACGGACTTGCTCAGGGAGGAATGAAGTGGACGAGTTGCAGATGACCATTGCATTGCTTTTCAAGCGTGCAGGAAAGCAGGCGTTATCGGAAAACGAGATGCGTTTTGCGCTTTCCATGGATTTGAAATGGTTTGCGCCAAGCGAAGCAAGGGCGATAGTCGATTGCGCCGCAAAAACTGGAATTCTCGCAAAAACCCCCGAAGGGCTGAAACCCGCTTTTGACATTGCGTCCATCGAAATCCCTCTCGGATTCAGGCCCGGCAAAAGCGTGCTCGAATGCGCAATGCCGCCAAGAAATATTTTCAAGGAAATCGCAGAATTCACTTGTGCGAAATTGGGGGTGGATGAGAGCGCAATTGTTTCGGAAATAAACAAGGAAATCGAGGCATTCGGCGGGCTTCTTGATCCACGGGCTGCGGCTGTGATTGTCGCGGAAAAACACGGAATTGATGCAAAGAAATATGCGGAAGACGTGGAAAACCTGATTTTGAAAAACTCGGCCTGAAATTCACTTCTTGTTTTTCCATTCTTTAACGATTTTCAGGAAATGTTTGTGTATTCGAAGATCGCCAGTTAATTCAGGATGGAAGCACAACGCGAGCCTGCGCCCCTGCGAAGCCGCGACAATTGTCCCATCCAGAGTGCATATCGCCTTGCAGTTTCCACTAACTTCGGTGATTGAAGGCCCGCGAATAAAAACTCCGGGAAAATCCTTTGCGATTTTTTTTACTTCAAGTTTCACCTCGAAGGATTCGCGCTGCCGCCCGAATGCATTGCGGTTGACGAGCATGTCCATGATAGCAAGCGTTCCAGCGGTGTGTTCCATCTGGCGGTCGCCTCCCTTTGCAAGCATTATGCAGCCCGCGCAAGTACCCATTATCGGCAAATCTTCGTTTTTTACGCGCTCGGCTATGCGCCCCATCGCCCCGGTTGCGCGAAGGTGGCGGGAGATTGTAGTGCTTTCACCGCCGGGAATAACAATTCCGTCAACTTTGTCAACGTCGGCAGGGCTACGGATTTCAATGACTTCGCCCTTTATTTTGAGCACTTTCATGGCTGCGGAAATTGCGTCAAAATGCTCTGAAACCGCTCCCTGAAAACCCACAATGCCGATTATCATTAATATTCACTCTTTCCTTTTTCTGGTTACCGAATTTTGCGAAGCAAAATTCTTCGAGTGTCATTCCAATAGGTAGTTAAGCCATCAGGGAGGATTGAACTCCCGACCTTCTGATCTCGTGCTCCGAAGGATTTCCCCTGTCGGGTTACAAGTCAGATGCTCTACCGCTAAGCTATGATGGCACCAAGCATCAATATTCCATATTTGCGGTTTTCTCGCCGGGAATCAAATCTGGATTAAAAACCGTTTTGGGTGCCCACTCAAGCTATATGGCCATTTTGTACAGAAAAGCATATAATACACAATGTGATATTATTTCCGGTGAAAAAATGGGTGCCAGTTCTAAACCGGGGGCGCTAGGCTTTGTACTGATAAGAACGACGCCGACAAAGGAGTTTGCAGTCTACAAGAAACTGGACTCCATGCCAGAAGTCAAGGATCGGCACGCGCTGTTCGGCGAATACGACTTAATAATAAAAGTGCAGACAAATGATGAAACCGAGCTTGGCACATTTGTAGTAAACAAGATACGCGCAATAGACGGCATACTCGACACAAAGACGCTCATCACAACTAAATTCTAAGCGATTCGGCAATAACGGCATTCTCCTAAAGATGCCAGATCCATCCTTTTTCTTCCATTGATATTTCGCCTTTTATTTTTCCAGAGAGCCTCAGTTTGTTAAGGAAGCGCACGGTGGCGTCAGGGCACTCGGAATCTTTTTTCCTTGCTTCCATCTCTATCTCGCGCGTCGTCATCTTTCCGCGCTCCTTTAGAAGGGAAATTACAAAATTCTCGGCTTCGGTCTCGCCCATTACTTTCGGCATTGGTTCACCTATCCGCCCGCGATCTTTTTGATGGCCTGCGTGATCTTTGCAACTTCTTCTTCAGTATTGTAGTATGCAAACGATGCCCTTACGTTGCCGCCGAAACTGTCCCAAAGCCCGAAAAAGCGCATTGCGGGCAGACAGCAGTGATGCCCCGCCCTTGTGAGTATTTTCCATTTTTCATCCAGCGTAAGTGAAACGTCCTGGCAGCGCCATCCTTCGATGTTGAAGGAAACGACTCCGCAGCGATCGCGCATGTCATTCGGGCCGTAGATGCTCACTCCTTTTACTCCTGAGATTTGGTCGATAAATGACTTTGCGAGGCTCCTTTCCCTTTCTTCTATCTCTTTCAGCCCAATCTCGCCGACGTATTCAGCTGCCTTCCCAAGCCCGATCATTCCGGCAACATTTGGAGTTCCAGCATCGAATCTTTTCGAAAGGCTGTCCGAGCGTAGCTTGTAATCTCGCTCAGTGACGTCTGCTATCGCCCCGCCGCCGACTAGCAAAGGCTCCATGTGGCTAAGAAGATCGCTTTTGACATACAATCCTCCGGTTCCCTGAGGGCCGAGCGGACCTTTGTGCCCTGAAAATGCATAGAAGTCGCATCCCAGTTCCTTCACGTTCACTGGCATGTGGCCAACGGCTTGCGATCCATCCACACAGATAATTGCCTTTGAATTAAGCACGCGAATTGTCTTTATTATTTCCTTAAGGTTGTGCACGGAGCCAACGCAGTTCGATGCATGCTGCAATGCGACAACGCGCGTCTGCTGGTCAACCACGCCCTCGAAATGCTCCGGCAAGAGCAAACCTTCTTTTGATGGCGAAGCCATTACGAACCTTGCGCCAGTCTTTGCGCAGAGGCGCATCCAGGGCATTATGTTTGAATGGTGTTCTATGACAGTTGAAACAACGCTGTCTCCCCGCTGCCATTTGACGAGAGGCGCGTCGTATGAGAATTTGCCCGATATGCGGTCAAGCAGCGGGCGCTCAAGCGATGCCGCCGCAATGTTAATCGCTTCGGTCGTGCTTTTTGTGAAAATCATCTCTTCCGGGCGGCAGTTCAGGAGAATTTTTGCAATGCTCTTCCTTGACCCGTCCCAAAGGTCCGTCGCCTGTTGCGCAAGCCGGTACGAGCCGCGCTCGACATTTGCCCCGCATTTTTGCATATAATCGGCCATAGCGTCAAGCACGGGCTTTGGCTTTAGCGTCGTCGCGGCATTGTCGGCATAAACAATTTCGGAAAGCAGCGGTATCTGCTTTCTTACTTCTTCTACGCTAATCATTCCGCACGACAGAAACGATAGCGAATTTTTATACGTATGCCGGTGCCTTTTCGGCATTTATAGGCGGATTTTTATAGTATGCAATACAATATACTACTTGAAGCTGCGGGAAGCGTATTTGAATGCAGCATAAAAAGGGGTTTTCAACTTGGCGATAAGCTTTGACTTCTTCAAGGAAAAGGAAATAATCTGGAAAAAAAGCCCAAAGATGCGGGGCGCTGGCACAATTGTGGAAAGAAGCGCGGCCCCGATACCTCTTTCCATCCGCAGGTTTTTCGGCGAAAGCGCGAACGTCGCATTCTATATTGACATATCTCGCAAGGAATCGTACGCAGTTGACTGCGAGGCCCACCTTGCCGTTAAGATAGCATGGAGGGACAAGACAAAGGACGATCACATAACGGATTTGGAGAAGGCAGGGATATACTACGAAGACCTGCTTAATGCAGTGCGCTCCCAGGGAGGAACTATAGACTGGCCGATGCGCTATCCTATTGACAGCAACCTGGACATTAAGATAAAATCGTACCTTGGTTCCGGGAAGCGCAGGACGGGCTTTGCGATAGTGCAGGGATAATTTTAATAATGGATTGCCGTTCTCGAGGATGAATGGAAAAGATGCTTGTGGCCTACGATGGCTCCGAAGGCGCAGACAAGGCGCTGGAGCGCGCAATTTTTCTTGCGGAGAGCGGGGACGAGATAATTTTGATTGCGGTCGTAACAAGCGAGCCCACAATGTCTTCATACATTGACAACTGGTCTTCCGAAAGCGCTGGCGCAAGGGCGATGGAGCACATAAACCAGGCGATAGCGGAGGCGAAAAGACGCCTTTCGCTTGCCGGAAAGAATTGTTCGGTCACGGGTTTTGTAAGGCGCGGGAACGCCGCCGAGGAAATCATCAATGCAGCGCAGGAATTCAAATCGACGCTGCTGCTGATAGGGCACAGAGGCCAGAGCAAGATAAGCACGTTCCCGATAGGAAGCGTTGCCGAGAGAGTAGTAAGGCACGCGATGGTGCCGGTTATCGTGGTAAGGTGAATGGATTATGCTTAGGGAATTTATCAAAATTCTGAAAAATTCAAGGTATCTCCTTATTGGAATTACGATGCTGGCTTGCGCGATTGCCCTTTCTATCGCAGCCATGGTCCGATTGCCTTATGGAAACAGCCAAATTTCGCTTCCGGTTCTCGCAATACCTGCGGCAATTTTGTCTTTTGCGGGAATGGGGCTGTGCGCCTTTGGGCTAATGGAAATATTCCAGGGAGGCCTGCGGAATTAATCATTTGCTTAGCGGGAAATGGCAGGCGACAAAATGATCCTTTTGGATTTCTCTCAATTCCGGGATTTCGGCCCTGCATCTTTCCTGTGCATATGGGCAGCGTGGATGGAACCTGCAACCCGGCGGAATGTTGGCGGCGCTTGGAATCTCACCTTTAATCGGAACTGATTTTATCTCGTCGATGCGTTCTGGTATGGGCTCGGGCACTGCGGCGATGAGCGCATCCGTGTAAGGGTGCTTTGGATGGTCTATCACCTCGTCGCTCTCCGCGATTTCCATGATATTTCCAAGGTACATGACTGCGATTCTGTCAGTGAAATAGCGGGCGGTCGAAAGGTCGTGCGTGATGTAAAGATACGTTAGGTTGTTTTGTTCCTTTAGTTCCCTCAGCAGTTGAAGTATCTCAGCGCGTATGGAAAGATCGAGCATCGAAACTGGTTCGTCTGCGACAATTAATTTCGGGCCAAGCACGAGCGTTCGCGCGACGGCAACGCGCTGGCGCTGCCCGCCCGAAACCATGTGCGGAAAGCGATCTATGAAATCCGCAACCGGGATTAGGCGAACTTTCGTCAGTGCGTCCTTCACCATTTTTTCACGTTCTGCGCGGTTTTGCCCTATTCCATGTATGAGTAGGGGCTCCTCTATGACGTCGCGTATCCTGAAGCGCGGATTCAGTGATGCATAAGGATCCTGGAATATCATCTGGGTTATGCGCCTGTAGCCGAGAAGGTGTTTCCTGTCGAATTTTTCCACAGGTTTTCCGTCAAAAATTATCGTTCCGCTTGTAGGCGGGATAAGCCCCATGATCGACTTTGCGATGGTGGTCTTACCGCAGCCGGATTCGCCGACTATGCAAAATATCTCGCCACGCTTTACGGAAAAAGAAACACCGTCCACTGCCTTCACGTATTTCTGCGGCTTTCGCGAGAATACTTCCGAGATGGTGTGCCGAAGCGGAAACCAAACGGAAAGATTTTCGACTTCGAGTATGAATTTATTCAAGCTTGAACTAGTTTCATCTGCTTTTTCTCTTGCCGTGCTACCACCTCACCGAATGGCATGCGATGAAGTGCCCCGGTTCGACTTCAATCATATGTTCCGGTTCTTCTGTCTTGCATCTTTCGTCCGCATACTGGCATCTTGGCGCAAATCTGCAACCCTTTGGCGGATTGATGAGGTCGGGAGGGGCGCCGGGTATGAATTCAAGGCGATCAACCGGCTTGTGAAGCAATGGCGTAGCTGCAAGAAGTTTTTGCGTATATGGGTGCATTGGATTTTTGTAAACCTGCATTCCGCTTCCCTTTTCAACGATTTTTCCGGCATACATTACGCACAGATCGTCGGCGATTTCCGCTTCTATGCTGAGGTCATGGGTAATGAATATGAAAGCGATTCCGGTCTTGCGCTTCAATTCCTTGAGCAGGTTCATTATCTGCGCCTGCACAACGACGTCAAGCGCGGTTGTGGGCTCGTCGCAGATTACAAGCGCAGGATTGAGCAGAAGGGCCATCGCAATAACGACGCGCTGCTTCATTCCGCCGGAAAGCTCATGCGGATATCTGTCCATTATTTCCGGCTTTAAGCCGACGGATTCGAGCGCTTTTGATATTCGTTCAACGACTTCCGGTTCGTTGCCTTTCATTCCCATATGATATATGAATGGCTCGGTCATCTGGAATTTGACTGTGTAAACGGGATTGAGCGCATTCATCGCGCCTTGGAAAACCATCGACACTTTCTTCCATCTTATGTCCTTGCGCAGTTTTTCTTCTGGCAGTTTGAAAATGTCCACGCCGTCCAAAGTGACTTTTCCGCTGACTATCTTGCCGGGCGCCGGAGGCATGTTCATTATCCCAAAGGCGACCGTCGATTTCCCTGAGCCGGATTCCCCTACAATCCCAAGAGACTGCCCGCAGCAAATTTCGAAACTTACACCGTCTACCGCCCTTACTGCGCCCCTTGAAGTGTAGAAATAAAGCTTCAAGTTCTCGACGCTCAATGCAACTTTTGGAGATGCGCCTCTTTCTTCCGCTTTTTTCATTTCAGCGCCTCCTCATCTTTGGGTTGAGGATGGTGTCAAGGGCGCTTCCGATTAGTACAAAAGTCATAGACACTACCGCTATTGCAAGCCCGGGCGGGATTATCCACCACCACATTCCGGTAAGGGTGGCCGCGGCGTATGACGCATCGTGGAGTATCTGGCCCCACGTTGCGATTGTGGGATCGCCAAGTCCCAGGAACGATATGCCCGCTTCGATGAGAATCGCGCCCGGAACGAAAAGAGCCATCGATGCGAACGAGTAGGGTGCCACTATCGGAATCATGTGCTTGAAAAGGATGCGCCAGCCGGATGCTCCAAGCGCATGCGCCGCCTCGATGTAAGTCTGCTCCTTGATCTGCAGCCCAAGGCTGCGGGCGACTTTGGCTACGCCAGTCCATCCGAAAGCGGCGATGAGGACGATTATTACCCATATACTAGGCTTCATGATTGCCGCAATCGCTATGAGTATCGGAAGCATCGGAAGCGAATATATGAATTCGTTGAAACGCTGCATTGTCTCGTCCTTCCATCCTCCAAGATATGCGCTGGTGATGCCGTACATTATCCCGACGCCAACTGCAATTACTGCGGATAACAGACCCACTATCAGGGCAACCGATGTGCCTCCTATGATTCCAGCAAATAAATCGCGCTTGAAATTATCGGTTCCAAGAACGCCGTAAACGCTTCCGGAGAGCAGCAGCCGGGATTCATTCACCTCATCCGAGGCGCCGCCCACTAGAAGCGTCACGATGAATGTGTATTTTCCTGCGAGCGGCGAAGCTTCCTTTGAGATTAGAAGCCCCGGCTGGGCCTTGGAGAACAACGGCAGAAGAGGGTTTACAAATTCTATCTGCGTCCTGTTCAGGTTGTAGGCGCTTTCATATTTCTTGGCAAAATCCATCGCGGTTTTTCGGGCCTGCGGCGAACTTCCTATGACAAGACGGTCGTCCCTGCTGTAGTCTCCATACGAACTCATATTTGTGGGAAGATTCAGATATGTCTCGTAAATATAGACCCTCAGGCCGTCCGGCCTCTCAATGCTGAAATTTAATTTGGGCGGATATTTTGCATCGTGGTAGTATGTGGAGATGTACACGATAAGATTGTTGGGTGGCTCATCGTATGCGTATGTGTAATTATATTGGAGCGTGCGGACGTTGCTTTCTATGTTTTCATAGTATCCGCGCAGGTTTTCATGGGGCATGTCCTTTTTGGCGGTGAGCCAGTTTGTCCATGCCGGCGGAGCGCTCCTTGGATTGTCCTGCCAATAATTTATGTCGCGCCATCTTGGCCCCGCTTCGGGAAAGTCGGTTAAATACGGCCCGACTGTTGCTACAAATATCAGAATAAAAAGAAGAATGAGGCCGATAATGCCGATTTTTTGCCGCCTGAATTCCTTCCAGAAATCGGAGAGGCCTTCCCTTATGTCCGAAACGCGGATATCATCGCCTCCCGCCAACTTTTATTCTTGGGTCAAGCAGGCCGTATGTAAGGTCGAGCACGGCCATTGCAAAAACATACAGGAAAACCGTGACGAATGTATTGCCCATTAGGACGGGAGTGTCAAACTCCTCTATTGCCACCCAATACAATCTTCCCATTCCAGGCCAGTTGAAAACCGATTCGGTGATTATGGCCCCGCCCAGCGAGAGGAGTATCGTTGTGGTTATCATTGTTACGAGCGGTGGGGCGCTGGAGCGGAGCACATGCCCGTAAAGTACCTTTCTTTCCGGAACGCCTTTCGCACGGGCAACGGTTATGTAATCTTCCTGCATTGTGCCTATCACGAGATTTCGTGTCGTGTACGCCCATGCGCCAAACGAGACCAATATAACTGTGATAAGCGGCATAGTCAAATGCCAGAGAAGATCAATCACGTACTCTATTCCGGTGGGAGGCGGCAGTGAAACAAGCCCACCCGAAGGGAATATGTTCAGGCTGTACGAAAAAATCAGAATCATTAGCATTCCCACCCACCACATCGGCAAGCTAGACGAGAGGATTGCGAATACCGATATTCCCTTGTCGAGGATGCTGCCTGACCGCTGGGCTGCTTTTATGCCAAGAAGTATCCCTATAGCTACAACGATTGTCTCGGCGGTTGTGAAAAGCAATATTGTCCTTGGAAGGGCTTCTAGCACGATGTCTTTTACTTCGTTGGAGCCCGATCTCGAACTCATTCGCAGGGATTTTCCAAAATCAAAAGTGAGTATGCTGGCAGTATATTTCATGATCCTCTCATAAATGGGTTTGTCCAAATCATACTGAGAGTATAGATTATCGCGTATCCCTTGCCTGAACTGGGCTTTTTCGGTTTCGTTCAGCTGGGCATAGCCCCGATTCGTCCTCACTGCTGCAAGCACCTGCTCCTCGACTTGTGCCTTTAGTTCCCTATCCGAAACGGAACTAAATATGGTCGAAAGCACCAACACAGTCACCATAATAAGTAGCACCGCATTTATGAGCCTTGTTACCACGTATTTTGCATACATCTTGTGTCTGCCTTCCCCTTTAGGCGATAATAATGAAAAATAGAGAAAAAGAGATCACTTTTTCTTGCGGAATGCCAAGACTGCTATTGCAACCATTGCAAAGACTCCAACGGAAGTGAATCCGGGTATGAATCCGGGCGGAGTTGGTGACGGAGGCTGTTCTGCGGTGAACTTTCTCAGTTCCAGGAACTGGTTCTGCGGGTTGTAACTATACACGTAGAACGGTCCGTTCGATATGCATGCGTTTCCCCTATCGTCAATCCACTTTATCACTGCGTCGTATCTTGCCTTTGCCTCATCGGCAGTTATCTTTCCAGCAAGCTGCTTTGGTATGTATCCGCTGTCCCTCAGCGCTACCATCTTCGCCCTTATGTCGGCAACATGAGCGGTGGTGAGCATACTTATTCCGCCGTCTTCCTGGAAGATATACTCGCCTCCGGCGACCAGCTCGGCCATCGTATCAAGAACTTCCCAAGGCAGCGCGGGGCACGCGAAGCCGACGCTTTGCAGCACCTGCTTGAAGAAGTCAGCGACAACAGCGTCGTCTGCGGGGAATATATAGTTCACGTAGAATGCGATCTTTTCGTCGGACACTACTTCAACGCCGACTATCTTGTTCATTGTCTCCGCCGCATTCAGGCCGAAGCCGTCATCATAGTATGTATCCGCATCCCCGTCCTGCGACGACCACTCCCACGCAAATCCGAGCGAATACAAGACGTCCGCCATTTTGACTGGCTGCTGGTCATGCCAGTTGCCGCTCTTTATGTCATAGATTATTTTCGTTGTGCATTTCTTATCCGATCCAACGGAATCCCAAGTATCTGCAGTAGTATTGTATTTCATCGCGGCCGAAGGAACAGACATGTCTCCTACCAAATCTTCGCCGTCGAAATGATAGTCCTTTGTAAGATTATATGGCGTGCTTACCACGGTAGGCACTCCGTCCGGGCTCGCAAACATGCCGTAGTCGGTTACTACGCGCCATATGTAATTTGTATATACATCTGTGAGTCCTTCTACAGGCTCAAACGTAGACATGAAAAGTGTGCCTGCTGACGAGAATTGTACCAGCCTCAAAACGTTATCCGGAGTTTTCATGTTTATTATAGACCATCTGGTCGCGAGTCCTGCTTCCCTGTCTGGTATTATGTTGGATACCCTGTCGTTAACGGCGTAGTATGCGGTGAGGTATACCACGAATATTCTGACAGATTCGTTGATGCCCTCGTCAATCGCCATCTTGTTGTAATCCCAGTACGCTTCTGACGTTTCCAGCTGTCCTGTCACGGCTTTTTTCGTTATCGTGTCCAATTCATCGTTCTGGTAGTTCCAGAATGTCGCGTCTCCGCCTCCCGGCATGTATCCGTACCACGGCGCATACATCTGTGCTATGCTGCCGTCGGGGTACTTCCAGGCATACATCGAAAGCCATCCGCCGGTGTAGAACGCGAAGTCGAAGCTCTTGGGGTCGCTTGACCATACTATCGGGCTGGTTGTTGATCTCGGGACGACGTGCTGTTCCATTTTCAGGCCTGTCTTCTCAAGCTGCTGGCATACGTATATGCCTATCTCTTTCCTTTCGTCTTCCGTTCTTATGAGTGCGGGCAGATAGAGATCTTCGCCATCGAATTTCCAGAATCCATCGGTTCCCTTGGCGAGCGTGTGCCCACTGCCTGCAAGTGCTAAAGCCGCCTTGGCCATCTCCGCATTGATAGTCGCTATGGCTCCAGTCTCGTCGCCAGCCGGCGTCAGGCCGTGCGATTCGACTACCGACTTGAAATACGGCTCATAAGAAGCTTCCGAATCCTTAACTGCGCAAAACATCGACCCGCCGTATCCGCCCAGTATTTCGTCAACGACTTTCTGCCTGTTGATGAGGAATTGCACCGCATATCTTATTTCTTTTATTGCGAAGGGATTGAAGAAAGTGCCTTCCCTGTGCCAGGTGGTGCTGCTTCCGACAGTAGTCACTAGATACGGGCTGTCTTCGTTGTGGACCGGGTTGAACTCTATTTCATCATAGCTTGCAAGCGTCATTACGGTCTGTATCTTGTCCCTTTCGTCGGGCGGAAGGCTTGCTAGCACGCTTCCCTTGGTGGTCCACATGAACGCGTCCGCTTTCCCTGCCGCAATATCGCCAAGTGCGGTTTCCTCGGATGTCCTTACTTCCCAGAATATCTTGTCTACGTATGGACCTTTCAAATATTCAGGCGTCTGTGCCTGAACCAAACTCGCAAAAACCATTCCACACATCAGGCCTACCAGCAATACCGCTATCAATTTTCTCATATCGTTCACCAGATGGATGCCACCACACCCAATGTCTGAATATTATCAGGAGTGGTATTTATACATTCGCAAACGCGCTTCCATTTACGCATTAGGTATAATCATATCTTTAAAATTGCACTCGATACTGCCTTGTTCGCGGGTGAATTCATGCTAACTACAAGCAAGGAGCTTCTTTTGAAGGCAAGGGCTGGCAGGTACGCAATAGGCGCCTTTAATGCAAACAACATGGAAATAGTACAGGCTATTGTCGAGACAGCAGAGGAGGAGAAATCCCCTGTGATAATCCAGGCAAGCCAGGGCGCCATAAAATACGCAGGGCTTGATGCGATCACAGCAATTGTGAAGAACGAGGCCGCGAAAGTCTCTATTCCAGTAGTTTTGCATCTTGACCACGGCCACGATTTCGAGCAGAACGTGAAGTGCCTGAGGTCAGGATTCACATCACTTATGTTCGACGGCTCCACTTTTCCCCTTGATGAAAACATCCGGCAGACAAAGCGCGTCGTAGACATGGCGCACGCGTGCGGGATACCCGTCGAGGCGGAGCTTGGCCAGATAGGAACTCTCGGCACGACCGACGAGCCCGGAGTCGCAATCGAGAAAATGAAGGAACTGATGACAAAGCCCGAAGAGGCAAAAGAGTTCACCCAGAAATCCGGAATAGACTCGCTTGCAATTGCAGTGGGAACAATCCATGGGTGCCAGGAAGAAATTGCGAAACTGGACATACCGCGCATCGAGAAGCTGCGCGACATCACCGGCCTTCCGCTTGTCCTTCACGGTGCATCAGGCGCATCCGACATCGAGGTCAAAAAGGCCATTGGCGCAGGCGTCTGCAAGATAAACATCGATACCAGAATTCGCCAGGCGTTCACGCACGCAATGCGAGAAACGCTTGCCAAGAACCCGGAAGAAATCGACCCGCGCAAAGTCCTAGGCCCCGCAAAGCTCGCGGTAAAGGAAGTTGTTCGCGGCAGGATGAGGGCTTTTGGAAGCAGCGGAAAAGCATAAGGAGGAATCGGATGAAAATCGGTGTTCTTACTGGAGGAGGCGACTGCCCTGGGCTTAATGCAGTTATACGCGGGGCTTTTTTCAATGCAAAGAAGCACGGCCATAAGCTTATCGGGATAAAGAACGGCTGGGCAGGATTAATGGAGGCGAATGGCGCACCTTTGAAAATAGAGGACGTCCAGCACATAATCACGAAGGGCGGAACGATAATCGGGACTTCGCGCACCAATCCGTTCAAGACTCCGGATGGCCCAAAAAAGGTGCAGGAAAACATGAAGAAAATGGGCCTTGACGCGCTTATCGCAATTGGCGGAGACGATACTCTTGGCGTTGCAAACAAGCTTGCAAAACTTGGCGTCCACGTCGTAGGCGTCCCAAAAACAATTGACAACGATCTTTGCTGCACGGAATTTACATTCGGATTTGATACTGCGGTCAATACTGCTACCGAAGCGATAGACCGAGTGAGAGATACCGCGGAGTCGCACAATCGTAACATGGTAGTAGAAGTTATGGGAAGGCACGCGGGCTGGATTGCAGCATATGCAGGAATCGCAGGCGCTGCTGATTACATAACAGTTCCTGAAGAGCCATTTGACGTTGAAGATATCTGCAGAGCAATCCGCGAGCAGAGAAAGCGCGGGAAGAATTACAGCATAATCGTAGTTTCCGAAGGCTCTCTTCCAAAAGAAGGCACGATGAAGGTCGAGGATGGCAAGGAAGTCGATGCCTTCGGCCACGTTCATCTGGGTGGAATCGGCAATGCGATTGCGCAGGAGATCGAGAAACGCACTGGAATCCAGACAAGGTGCGACATTCTCGGATACATCCAGCGCGGCGGCGTCCCTTCGGCGTTTGACAGGGTTCTTTCGACGCGCTTTGGCATAAAGGCCGTTGAACTGGTGCGCGATGGCGCTTGGGGCAAGATGGTTGCGCTTCAGGCAAACAAGATCGTCGCGGTTCCCCTTGAGGATGCAGTCGGCAAGCTGAAACTCCTGGATATGGAAACTTACAATGCGTCAAAAGTCTTTTTCGGTTAACTCTTTATCTCCAGAAAACAATTAGGGATTGATTTAAATGAAACACGCAGCGCAAACATCTGAAAAATGCTCGGTGGCTGGTTGCAAGAACGAAGCGGAACACTCGGTTCCCAGCGAAAAGGCGACGGGAGCGCTCAAGGACGTGAAAATCGAGGGCGACGGGCGCAAGGTCTCTCTTTGCAGGGAGCACTATAAATCATACAAGAAGGCGACAAAAACAGACCGGACGGTTGAGCGCGCCTACTGGTGAAAAATGTTCCTTTTCGACAATCACATACATCTTCAGCCAAGCGGCCGGTGCGTCGATGCAATAAATGATTTTGAGAAATTCGGCGGAACCCACATAATGCTCTGCCATACTCCTTACTACGAATTTACTGGCGCTGCGCCCGGCGACTACGAATCCGATTACAGTCTTACGCTACAAATTGCGGAAAAAGTGCGAAAGGAAACAAATGTCAATGTATTTGTCTGTATCGGCCCATATCCAGGCGACATAACTTTTCTCATGAAATCCATGACGCTTGCGCAGGCGAAAGAAAAAATGATGAAAGGGATGGAGCTTGCCGCGAAGCTCGTGCGCGAAGGGAAGGCAACCGCGCTTGGAGAAATCGGGCGCCCGCATTACCCGGTCGAGCCCGAAGTTTGGGAAGCGTCAAATGATATTTTGCGCTATGGATTTAAGCTTGCAAAAGATGCGAACTGCGCAGCCGTCGTTCACAGCGAATCCGCAACGTGGCAGACATTTTCAGAACTTGCTAAAATGGCCGATGATACCGGGCTTCCAAGATGGCGCGTTGTGAAACACTATTGCCCGCCGGTTGTTGATGAAAAGGAAAACCACGGCATTTTCCCTTCGGTCCTTGCAGGGCGCGACAATATAAAATCCATGCTCAAAACTAGTACACGCTTCCTTCTGGAAACGGACTACATGGACTGGCTTCAAAGGCCGGACGCAGTCATGGCCCCGCAGACCGTGCCGCGCAACATGAAGCGCCTCCTTGCCGCTGGCGCGATAACAGAGGAGCAGATTTTCAAAATCAACCAGGAAAATCCGGAGAAAGTTTACGGAATTGAAATCAGATGAGGCGCTGGATGGTCAAGCTTTCAATCGTTGTTCCCACTCTAAATGAAGGGCATTATCTTCCGATACTTCTGGATTCAATAAAATCCCAGACATACAAAGATTACGAAGTAATCGTCTCGGATGCAGGCTCCAAGGACGGCACGGTTGCAACAGCAACAAAGTACGGCTGTGTCGTGGTGATTGACAAAAAGAAAGGGCCGGGCTATGGAAGAAACAGGGGCGCGGAGCTTGCGAGCGGCAAGTACATGCTTTTCCTCGATTCGGACGTATTTTTCCCGTCGCGCCACTTCCTGGAGAGATTCATGGAAATAGTGGAGCGCAGGCGAATCCGCCTAGGCTCATGTCTTATAGAGCCGTATCCCGCAAGGCTAATTGACCGTTTCATGAGCCCAATAACGAATACGCTGATTTTCACAAGCGCGGGAATTGCGCCGTTCGCAATGGGATTTTTCATTTTCGTTTCCAGCGCAGTCCACAAAAAGATCGGCGGGTTCGACGAAACGATACTTGTGGGCGAAGACCAGAACTATGTCAGGCGCGCCTCAAAATACGCAAGATTCAAGGCTGTGCCCAGCATGAAAATCTGCTATTCGACGCGCAGGCTGGAAAAAGAGGGAAGGCTTACCTATTATCCAAAATGCCTGTTGATGTCCATCTACCAGACCATTGTCGGCGAGATAGACAAGCCGATTTTCGAATACGAATTCGGCAGTTTCCGCCCGCCAAAAGCAACCTATGACGAGATAATGCGCGAGATAGGCGAGAAAAAGTATGTCGACGGCGCAATACTTAGAAAGATATTGGAGCAGTTCAAGTCTAACGGGAACGGCAGGCGCAATAAAAGAAAAAGAAAAGCCAAATCAGTTTTCGGCAAAAGAAAAGTAAAGAAGCCCAAAAACAAATCCAGAAAATCAAAGAGAAAAATTAAGTGATTATTTCGCCGAGTTTCTTTTGTTTAGCGGCGCTCTTGATTTCCTGCGCTATGCGCTGGCCTGTTGAAAGCCCCGGCTGGACGAGGTCTGCATAAGGCGAGCCGGAAATGTAAAGGTTTGTTCCTGCCACTATGCGCGTTGAAATCTCAAAGACCTTGAATTCCAGCTTGTCTGTAACAACGCATTCCAGGCAGAAAGGCCCGACCATGCCGCCAAAGAGTTCTATTGACTTCTCGACCGTGCGCTCGCCCATTTCCATTACCTTTGGAAGCAGCGATTCGCGAAGAACCATCGGGCCGTTGCCAGTGACTACGAAAGTGGGTTTTATGCCTATGTTCTCAAGTTCCTCTATTGAGCCAAGGCGATGGGCTTCGTCTATGTTCGCCTCGTCACGCCTGTCTATCCCAAGCATCTGGAGTGCGCCTTTGGACAGCTTGTAGCCGTTCTTCTGTATCGGCGAATAGAAGTAGTGGACGTAGTAGCGCGTGCCAAGCACGAATTCCTGGATGGTGTATTTCTGGTCGCGGTCTAGATGCTTCTCGAAATCCTCATTGTTCTTTGCAATGAAGAAGCCCCTTCCGCCTTTTGCGCCGTGATATTTTACGATGACGGGGCGGTCAATTTTTCTCGGGTCCTTTATCTCAGTGGGCATCGAAAGGCCTGCGCCCTCAAGCCAGATGCGCGACTTTGCGCGGTCGGATTCCCAGCCAAGCACGTTGCGGTTGCCGTATGTCGGCAGTTCGATATTCGCGAAATTGTCGGCGCCTAGGTACTCCACAAAAGAGCCATGCGGAATGATTACTGCGTTCTTTTCGGCCAGTTCCTTCGTGCACTTCGGTATGTCCTTGTAGCTGTCCACAACGAAAAACTCGTCGGGCTTGCCCAGCGGGAACGCATCGTAAAACTTTGGCGGCTTGCCAACGGCAATTCCAATCGTCTTGATGCCTTCGCGGCGCGCGCCGTTAAAAATCTGCAAGCTTGAATGCGAGCAAACCGTCGCAATGCGCAAATTCTTTTTGTCGTAAGAATTCAGAATCTCGGAGATTCGTTTCGACTCTACCATACCGTGGCATCGGAGATTTAAATTTAAGCGTTGCTTAGCGCCAGCCGCCCTACGGCGCAAAATTGCAAACATTCATAATATAGGAACGCATTATACTACTGGGATAGGGGAAATAGGATGCAGGATGACGTACTTGGTCATCTGTTGTTCCACAAGGCGCTTTCGGGCGACAATGGGGATCCGGAGCGCATCAACAGATACATCGATTTGGTGAAAAACCACACATTCGACAGCAATTCCATAAAGGACCCGTTCGACAGGTCAATAATTATACTTCTTGAGCTTGCAGGCGACCAGCACATAAACCCGTGGGACGTAGACCTCGTCAAGTTTTCAGTATTGTATCTCAAGCGCGCCAATGAGCAGCACATAGACCTCGTAGTTGCAGGGCGCATAATCCTTATGGCGTGGACCGTTCTTCGCATCCAGAGCGAGGAATTGATGGCAAGCATCACCGCGCCAGTGGAAGAGGCGCCCGAAGCCGCCCCAGACTGGACCGAGATAAGCTCGTGGGACGATGCGGCGACGGAATACACTGCAAGGGTCGTTGGCGGAACTGTTCCAATTGACGAAAAGGTCAGAAGGAAAGGAGACCGCAAGGTCACCCTCATGGAACTTATACAGGCTTTCGAAGAGGCAAAGAATGAGGTTCTTCTCCGCGAGCAGTTTGAATTAGACAGGATTAAGCAGGTAAAGCTCACAAAAGAGCAGCTTCGCGAGCGCATTTCAAATCGTATGGACAAGGAGGACGTCGAGGAAGGGATTGGCGTTGTCTGGGAGCGCATAAACCAGTTCAACGGACACCCCATACCTTTGGCAGACCTCTGCGACACCACCAACCGCGAGGATTTAGTGCG
>JAQUQK010000011.1 GCA_028716125.1 Thermoplasmatota archaeon
ATTGACCAAAAATACATTGATACTGTGATAGACCAACCCAACAAACACGGCAGGAAGGCGGCCAGGATGCACGAGAATGCGATACAGAAGCCAAGGACGGCGGGGGAAAAGCAAAACGCGCTACAGGGCCATCCAGATGGCTTTATCGCGTTATCGGACCTGAAATTAAACGACGGCAATCACGGCTTGCCTAAAAATCCGAGATTTATCCGCGACGAACGATTCCGCGCCCTGTGCCAGTCTGTCCGCGACAACCCGGAATACATGCCAGCGCGTCCGATCATCGTAAACGAGGCGGGCGTGATACTGGGCGGCAACATGCGGTGGCGGGCCTGTGTCGAAAACGGTATGAAGGAAATCCCCGCGTCATGGGTCCAGCGGGTCGTAGGCTGGCCGCTTGAAAAGCAGCGGCGGTTTGTCCTGATCGACAACCGAACCGCAGGCGAAGATGACCTTGATATATTGGGCAACGAGTTTTCGCTCGAAGAACTTTTGTCGGTAGGCATTGAGTTACCGCTCTTCACCGAAACGGACGAAGAACCAACGGAAGAAACCAAGGAAGATTTACGACCTATTCGCCGTTGTCATGTTTTGATTTCCATGACATCGGACCAGGCGTTGGAATTACTGCCGGTAATTGATAAAGCCCTTGAAGGGAAAGACGTAGATATCCGCCATGCCGGGAACTGACAACAGTATGCTTGACGCCAAGACGCAATTACGGGCGGACCATATTCCGAACCAGCCTTTTGTTGTGCTGGATGCGTTCGGTGGATTCGGCGAAACATGGAAAAACGTGGCAAAGAAAACTGGGCGATCCGATATTCACAGGGTAGGCATAGACGCGCAGGACCGTCCGGGATGCGTCAAAGGTGACAACCGTAAATGGTTAAAAGGGATTGACCTATCACGATTTGACGTTATTGATCTTGATGCCTACGGTATCCCATACGACCAGGTTTCAATTTTGTTCAGACGCAACTATTCCGGCATTGTGTTTTTTACGTTCATTCAGGCCTATGAGGGTTTGGTTCCCGCGAAACTTCTTGCGGAATCGGGAATAACGAAACCAATGCGTAAAAAATGCCCGACTATATGGGCGCATAGCGCATGGCAGATGTGGCTTGATTGGCTCGCAAACAACGGCGTCAAAACGGTATGGCACAGAAGCAAACATCGAAAACATTACGGCTGTTTTGTGTTGGAATGAAACTCAATATCGCATATCATATCACCAGCAATAGGGTAGCTCACGAACGGGCGGACATCCTGGCCGCCTTTTGCTGGTGTATAAAGTCAGGACAACGACAGGAGGTTGCGTCATGAGTCTGATCTACGAACCAAAAGGCAAGGCCCGCGAATACTCTCCACTGGCGTTAAACGTTTACAGCGGCGGATGTGACCACGGTTGTAAGTACTGCTATTGTTCCGGCATAATGCGGGGGGCATGGAACGCAACTCCACGGGCCCGCGACTTGTCGGCATTATCGCGCGAGGCCACAACGGCCCGGCGTCAAATCCTGTTATCGTTTATGGGTGATCCATATTGCTCGGCGGAAAGAACTCACCGCAAAACTCGCGATGCGTTGCGCGTGTTGTCTGCGGCACGGTGTTCCGTGGCGATTTTGACAAAGGGCGGTATGCGATGCCTTGACGATCTGGGCACGTTTCGCGCATGGCCGGATGGCCGCGTCAAAGTTGGGGCGACGCTTACATTCAACGCGTCGGCATTATCCCGCCAATGGGAGCCAGGTGCCGCAGATCCCGGCACCCGCATAGATGCCTTACGGCAACTCCATGCGGCAGGCGTTAAGACATGGGCCAGCATTGAACCAGTCATCATCCCGTCAGAATCGCTGGCGATTATCGAAGCCAGCCTGCCTTACTGCGACGCATACAAGGTTGGCCGGTGGAATCATGACCAGCGGGCAAACGCGACTGACTGGGTCGCTTTTGGGAAGTCGGCTGTCGATATGATCCGGGCGGCTGGGAAGCGGCTGTATATAAAAGTTGATTTGCGCCCGCACTTCCCGGCAGGATACCTTACACCGGAGGAATGCAATCAAGACACACTCACACTACCAGACCGACCGGAAGAAGTGAGTTTATGGCCCGCCTAACCGACTCCGACCGCGACGTTGTCACGCAGGCGATACGGCATGCGAAACTTGTGGAGACTTCCCGCCGTGCCGCCCGGATCGTTAAGCATACCGACCCGGCGCCATCCGTTAAGCGCGTTCGGACTTGCCTTGAAAAGTCGGTCGGAAAATGGATGGTATATCACGGCCGTGAAGCATTCGACCGTCCTTTCAGTTCTGACCACGAGCGAGTAATAGCCAAGATCGAGTCGGCCTTATCGGGTGGCGGTTTGTTCGCGCTCGCCATGCCGCGAGGGCATGGGAAATCGACAATCTTGAAGTGGGCAACGCTTTATTGCATCCTGACCGGCCGCCGGAAATATGTAATGGTCGTTGCCGCAACCGCAGAACTTGCCCAAGCGCTAATCGAATTTTGCCGCCAGCAAATCACGGAAAGCGAAACGCTTTATGCGCATTACCCGCATGTGTGCGAGTATGCCCGCAAGACAGACGGCAAGGCGATCAAGGCGAAGTACCAGTTGCGCGCCGACGGCAAAACATCCGGAATACAGTGGAGCAAAACCACGCTTGTATTGCCGGAAGTGGTAAACGCCGACGGCAAAGGCTATCCATCAAACGGCGCAATTCTGGAGGGGCACGGCTTAACCGGGAACATACGCGGCAAATGGCGAGACACAAAAACAGGGGCGGTGTTGCGGCCTGATTTCGTTTTGCTCGACGATCCTCAAAGCCGGGAGTCCAGCGAGAGTGATTCGCAATGCGCAATGCGTGAGCGCATAGTTACGGGTGATATCCTGGGGCTTGCCGGTCTGCGGAAACGCATTGCGGCAGTGATGCCATGCACGGTGATCAGGCGCGGCGATTTGGCGTGGCGATTCCTCTCTCATGAGATGCACCCCGAATGGCGCGGGGAAACATGCAAATTGGTCGACAAATGGCCTGCCGCGCAAGAAACTCTATGGGCCGAATATACGCGGATTTACCGAGAATCATCTTCCGCCGCCGCAACCGAATTTTACAAAGCGCATCGCTCGGAAATGGATGCAGGCGCTTGCGTATCTTGGGAGCACCGGATTCGTAACGGAGAGTTGTCAGCGCTTCAAACGGCGGAAAATCTGCTGATTGAATCCGGCGAACAATTTTGGGCCGAATATCAAAACGACCCGAAGGATAAAGCGGGCGATATCGCGCCGTACGTGCTATTGCCCGATATACTCTCGCGCAAGATTACCACCCGCAAAACATGGGAGCGGCCGGATTGGGTTACGCGAGTGTTCGCGTCAACTGACATAAACCCAAGCTACGCGCTATCGACTGTTGTCCTGGGCATGGGCGAAGATCAATCCGCCTCTGTGCTTTGGTGGGGCGTACACAAACTTAACATTCCCGTGCGTGATATTTCCGCTGCGGCATATGCTCAAGCATTGTTCCCGGAGATCGTGCTACACGGTCGAGCACTCGCCAATTCGCCGTGCCGTCCAGAAGTATGGGCGCTCGATGCGGGCGGAGCGCAATTCGACGCCGTGACTCCGTACTCTGACCGTATATCGAAGGCTTGCGGACTAACCGTTATCGCCTTTACCGGGCGTGACGGGAAACGCTACCGGCCCGGAGGCCAAAGCACGATTAAGAGCCAGGTCCGAGAGCAGTGTCACGGCTGCGCAACCGTCAAAGGTGGAAGCCGATTCCGGTGGGTGGCGTGGAACTCGTGTTATTGGGGCGAAGTCGCGCAACGCGCATGGCTAGGCGCAGTTGGCGCTCCCGGCGGACTTACCTTGCCCGCAGGCAACAATAACGAAATTATCTCGCAGGTATGCAACATGCGCTTGATGGGTAAGGGCGAGATCGGCGGGCAAACAATTTGGAATTGGCATTCTTTGCCCGGCAAGCATGATTTTCACGACGCCATAGCACAAGGCTACGCGCTGGCGGCGTTCAGCGGAATCGGGACGGGTGGAGCGCTACAGGCACAAGCAGCAGCTAAACGGAGGATTCGGCATGTCGAAATTTAAGACATCGTCAAAAAAAACAAACACAACAAGGCAGTACGTGCAGTCCCCGGTTGTCCATGATGAGGGCATCAAGTGCCCGCATTGCGGGGAACGCTACGGACACCACAAGGCGCAACGCTACCCGCAAGGACGGCAACGCATGATATGCGGCAAATGCGGCTTGCCGTTCGTGGTATGGCGGGACGAGGAAAAATAAAAAGGTGTAGACCAATTTCGGAGTAATTCGGAGGGGTTTTTTTTGTTAATTTCTTACAATTTGGCGAGTCCTGCCTATTGACAACTGCATGATTTCCTGAAACGGTATCGCAAGAAAACAACCGGGCAGTGTCACCGGCCAGTGACATCGCCTAAAGCGGACGGAAAGCGGCTTGTAGGAGCCTACATCTCTTACGAGCCGCTTTTTTGTTTGCCCGGTTGATCGAGGGAAAAAATATGGCGCTGACACTTGCGGTGGTAGAATCGGCAATCGAATCGCTTATTTCCGGAAGTCAGGCTTTTTCCGTTGGAGGTTTGTCTTACACAAAGGCGTCGTTGCCCGCGTTATGGGAAGCGCGAAGCATCCTCAAGGCCGAAGAAGATCGAAGCACACGTCCGACTGTTCGTGCGTTTAATTTCGGCGCGTCCGCATACGGTGATACGTCCGGGACCGAAGGTGACATCCAGTTGACAAGTACGGTGACATCGTGAGGTTAGGGAAATTTCATTTCGGATATAACGCAGTCGAAGACAAACAGAGACGACAATCTCCTCAGACTCGTGTCCGTCATGAATCCGATATTCTGACCAAAACCAAGAGGACGAAGCTCCTTGCGACCGCGCAAGACCAAGCGCGGAATCATGCGCTCGTCGCATGGATGGTGAGAAAGCACCTGGATTACGTGAGCAAATTTCACGTAAGTTTCCGGACCGGCAAAACGGACCTCGATACGTTAGTTAATCGTATTTTTCGATGGCACGGCAAGCCCGGCAATTTGGACTTCGGGGGTCGGTTCGGGCGGGATGAATTGTTCCGCCTGTTCGAGCTTGAGAAGGTTCTGTGCGGTGACGCGGCCTTGCTGAAACTTGACGATCTGAAATTGCAGGCGATTGAATCTGACTTGATAGCCAAAGGCGAGAAGGCTCCTGACACCGTCAATGACAGCGGACTGGTAGTCGATAGCTACGGCAGGGTGGAAAAATATGCGCTGTGCAAGCGGCCAACGACCGGGAGCAACCCGGTATTTGTCAGGCTGGCCGAGCGGGACGAGATCATTTTTGACGCTTACTGGACGCGGTTTTCTTCGCAGTTTCGTGGCGTATCGCCGTTATCCGTGGCGATAAACACAGTGCAGGACATCCACGAGGCGTTTGAGTTCAACCTGATCAAAGCCAAGATGCACGCTCTTTTTGGCGTGGCCGTCTTGCGCGATGCGAACGGGACTTCGGGAAACTTTGGCGGCGCGGGAGGAGCAACAAGCGAAACCACATCGGCGACAGCTACGGCTACTGGCACATCGTTCGACTTGAATCCCCGCGCCGTTAATTTGATAGACTTGAATCCCGGCGAAGATGTGAAAGTTTTGGAAAGCGGCACACCGTCAAGTCAGTTTGTGGAAGGCTCTTACTTGTTCATTCAAATCGCCATGCTTGCCCTCGACATTCCCGTCACATCCTTCGATTCGCGGCGGTCATCTTTCAGCGCGCGGATCGCGGACCTAAACGAATACGAAGTCAGTGTCGATTACAAGCGCACCAAGAACCGATACGTCCGGCAGGCTTACTCGGATTGGGTTCTGGAGCAAATCTGGAACGACACAGCGACGCCCTGGCTATTGCGTTCGGTGGCCGAGCGGAACGGGATGCGGTTGCGGGACGTGCAGGAAGAGGTCGAGTGGATACCGAGCGGCAGTCCTTGGCTTGACAAATACTCGCAACTTCAGGGGGATCAACTCGGCATCGACATATACCTCGACAACCCGATTGATGCGGCCCGGCGCCGTGGCTCGGACGTGTTCTCGAATATAGACAAGATCGCGCAAGTTCGCAAGTACGCGGAGGCGGCTGGTATCCCTGCGCCCGTCCAGAGCGGGGCGACACCGGCGTCGACTGATGATGAACATGAGCTTCCGGAAAATGATGCCGACAAAAAAGGCAAGAAGGAGAACGAGGAATGAACCATGAACCCAAAGACTTTTCCCACATCCCCGCAGCCGCCTGCACTCTTATTGTCGGAGAATTCGAGCTTGGCGACAACGGCGAAAAGGCGAAAACCGCGCCGGTGCGTCTCGTTGCGCGTTCCGGTAAACCCATTGAACACTGGTTTTGGGGCCGAATCGTGCATGATCTCGCCGGAATGCGGATTCACAAGCCCCGCCTCCCGATTGACTACGTGCATGACAGCAAGGAAATCGTCGGCTACCTGAACCGTTTCGACACCGAAAGCGGCGACCTAGTAACGAGCGGCGCTCTTGTACCGTTTAAAGAGTCAGACCGCGCAACCGAAATTCTGCACAAATTCCGCGCCGGGGTGCCCTACGAGGCCAGCATCAATTTTGGTGGCGATGGGATCAAGGTCGAAGACGTGCCGGAGGGGTATGTGGCGCAGGTCAACGGATTTGCCTTCGAGGGGCCGGGCTTGATCGTGCGCGAATGGCCGCTCAGGGGCGTGGCAATTTGTCCGTATGGCGCGGACATGCACACGGAGAGCGCGGTGCTTTCCAGTGCAAAACAGTATGCGGCGACGGTATTCCGGTCGCCCGAAACCGCAGCGAAGGAGACTGACAAAATGAAGCAAGAAAGTCCCGTCGAAGTTGCGGCCCCGGCCGAGAAGCCCGTGGTCGCGGAAGCGCAGAAGATCGAGACGCCCGTTGAAACCACAAAGGCGGAGGGTTCGCCCGTTGCGACACCCGTTGAAGCCGTACAGGCAGAGGGCGAGAAATCGGCGTCAGATCAGGAAGAGTCGGAGCCAAAAGCGGAAGTTAAAGAGGATCAAAAGCCGGAATTGAGTCGTAATGAGTTTTTGCAAATCGTCGATGAGTTCGGCGCGGAAATTGCCGCGCAGATCGTCAAGGATGGCGGAAGCTACATATCGGCGTTGAAATTGGCGTATTCCAAGCGCGGCGAAAAACTCACTGCATTGGAAAAACAGTGCTCCGAAATGAAATCCGCAAAAGTTGGTATGCCGGTTCCTGTGGTAGATGCGAGCAAACAAGAGAAATCACTCCTGTTCAAGACAGGGAAATAAACACAAAAAAAGGAAAATAGTCATGGCTGAATCTTACAACACCCTTGCTGGACTTGTGCAGTTTAACGACAAGAACCTGGCTGACTTGCAAGTAACCGATTTGCTGGACGACGCGCCTTTGCTGAAGATTTTGTATGCTATGCCCGCGTCAAACGGGACTTTGCACAAATATCTGAAGCAAACGACCGCATCGTCCGCTGCGTTTCGTGCCGCGCTTGCCGGTGTAGCAAAGACCGCGAGTGCTGACACGCTTGTGACCGACACCCTGAAAATCCTCGATGGCTCATTCGATACGGACGTTGCCCTCGCGGATGCGTACAAGGGCGGGCGCGATGCGTGGCTTCAGCTTGAGCTGATCCGAACGATGAAGCAGGTGTTTGCGGTTGCCGAAAAGCAGGTGTTCTACGGGACCGGGGCCGATGCATCCGGTTTCGCGGGCCTGATCGACAACGCGCAGCTCGATGCGCTGGCGGATGGTATGGTGGTCAATGCTGGCGGCAGCAATGTCAGCACGCAGACCTCCTGTTTTGTTTTGCGCCACGGCGCGAACGATTGCGCGTTCATCTTGGGCAATGACGGCAAGATCGTCGTGGAAGATGAGCCTGTCATCATCCAGAAGACAGCCGACAGCACGGCGTTGGATGCGGCTCAGTTCTATCCGGCGCTCTATGTGCCGGTGACGGGCTACTGCGGGTTCCAGATCGGCAGCGCGTACAGCGCGGCTCGTATCTGCAACATCGAGTGCAACGACCTGACCAGCACTTCGGCGTTTACGGATGACCACATCTACGGCGCGTTGTCGAAGTTCCCGGCTGGCAGGCAGCCGAACGTGGTTGTGATGAACCGCAACGCCCTGCGCCTGCTCCGGCAGTCTCGCACGGCGACGAACGCGACCGGTGCCCCGGCTCCGCGCCCCGTGGAGGTTGAGGGGATTCCGATTGTTGTAACCGATCAAATTCTGAGCACGGAAGCGGTAGTATCGTAGTGAAAAACGAGTGAGGCCGGGGACCGCTCCGGCCTTACTACAACACAAAAAACAAACGACGCAAACCGGGAGAAAAAGAAAAATGAAAAAAACGAATGTATCGCTGACCGTGCTGCTGGTTTGCGGCGCGGTTTTTGCGGCGCAAGACTCGACTTTGACGGAGAGGGAATTGCGCGACCCAAAAAAGTTAGAGCCATGGCTTGAAGCCAATGCTGCCGACGCGGAATCGCGGTTAGCTGCAATCGAAGGCGGTACAGCAACAGTAACATTGCCGACGGATTGTTTGATTGTCGGCAACGATGATAGCAACGAAACGGCGATGATTGTTGTCGGGGATGTAACGCTTTCGCAAGATGGGGCAACGGCGACTATGGCGATTGCATCGGATATAATTATCAACGCCGACATCAACACATCCGCCGCGATTGCGCGGAGCAAACTTGCTGCGGGGACGGCGGATCATGTCGTTATTAACGCACCGGCTACCGGAGCTTTTTCGAGCGAAGCACAACTTGCTGTTACGCGGGGCGGCACGGCGAAAAGTACACTCACAACCAATGCGTTGCTTTTGGGTATGGGGACTGCGCCTATCGGCGTGGTGGCAGTGGGGACAGATAATCAAGTCCTGCTCGGCAATACTAGCGCGGCTCCGAGTTTCGGTGCGTTAACCGATGCTTGCGTTCCGGACTCAATTACGGTTTCCAACTACTACACCAAGAGCGAGTCTGCTGCGGCATACGCTACTGCGGCTCAAGGCGTGTCGGCAACAAATGCCGAGACGAAGGTAACAACCGGTGCTGATCCTGGGCATACGCATACCGCTTATCAAACGGCAGATGCTGATCTGACATCATTGGCAGCCGGGAATGGCGCATCATTGGCGAGCAATGTAACGGCTACGGCACTCAGCGCCGATATTGTAGGGACGAACGAAATGGCCGACGCGGATCATGGAGATGTATCATGGTCAAGCGGTGTTGCGACCGTAGATAATGTTGTCGCCGAAAACATTAGCGGAAATATCGCCGCCGCGCAGTTGACCAACGCAGTCACCGGACTTGCCGGAGCGGAAACGACCAATGATGTGTTGGTGGCAGGTGGCGGCACTAACCGTTATATCTTTGTTACGTTCGGCGACAAGTTGGTAGTGAAGTCTATATCCGGACTGTGAAAAATGAGGTAACGCAAGTCGCCGAAAAAGCATGTATTCGCATATCGGCGACTTGCGTCCAAACATGACAATCGGCGCGGAAATACAAACAGCACTTACGACGTTGATGACGGCAAATCCCGATTTCGCTGTTTCTGTGTCCGTGCAGATCGCGGGAGAAGATGCTTTTGTTGTTTCGTCTTGGCGTGATGGGGCTACCGATGGCTTTGCGGCGTTGGATTCAGAGCTTGCTCCTTCGTCAATCCAGTCTTTGTTCTGTGTGCCTATTACCGGCAAAAATACCAATGACTTAATCGGTGCGAAAGCAACATACGACGATGTAACGCGCCGGATTGTAAGAGTCGAGTCTTTGCCTGGGAATAGCGTGTGGCGACTGTACTGCGAAGCCGAAGAAAGGGCCGCATGATTGACGTGAACATGAAAGTCGACCCTATGTCGGAAGTTCGGTTCATGCGAGAGATGCATCGCCGCGCCGCAATTTTGGCGCGAGGACAAAAGGGTATCGTTGAAATTGCCGCTGTCAAATTGGTGACATCGCTTCGCGCCGGAACGGCGCAAAGTCCTAAACGTCGAGTTGTCCTTGAAAACCCGGAATACTGGCAAGCCCGCGCCGATTTAGTTGCCAAGGGCGAACGATGGAAGAAAACGGGAAGAACCGTAAAAAAAAGCGGGGTGTGGCCGTGGGCAGCCAGAATGGATTATCGCGTCGGACTGAAAAACTCTATCCCCCTCTCCGGTGGCGGGAGTCTTATGCCGTTGATTGGCGCGAAAAAAAAGGGTGATGCTAATCGGCATTATCTGGCGCAGATAACGCGACAAGGTTTAGCGCGGCGGTCGTGGACGTGGATGCTTAAAGGCGTCAGCAAACTATCGGACATCAAAATGGGCGATCCGATGCCTACATCTGTCGCGTCGGGCAAGACTACCATGAAAACGCAAGGGCCGGAAACGATTGCCGAATGGGTTGGAGTAAACCGCCTGCACTATATGCGGGCGGCTCTCAAGCGGTCGATAGGTTCTTCGATACATGCGGCATCCACCTTGTTGAGTAAAGAAACCGAAAGAGAAATTGCCAAGTTGACCCATGACGCCGGATATTGAAAAACAAGTTGAGACGGGCATCCGCTCCGCGTTACGCTCCGCGCTTGACGCGGCGGAGCGACCGGCCGTGCCTATCCATGCATTTTGGCTGAAAGCCGAGGAAATGCCGGAAGAATCCCCTGCAATGATTCCGGGGATATTCGTGCGATGCGCTCCATATTTGCCCGCAAGCTACGAGTCCGCCTTGGCTGTGTTTCCCGCCGGGCGATGCATCGTGGAAGTGCGGGTTCGCGTGAACCCCACCGACGATAAAGAAAGCGTTGAACTAAATACATTATGGTCTGTTGTGCGCGATACGATTTATCGCGGTGCGTATACGTTCACAGGCGGCATCAGTTTGGCCGGACAAATAATTCAAGATTCGATTTCCGGACTGGACGAATCGGGCGCGTATGCGGCGGTGACGGTGGAAGTCGCGGTTAATGTCGGGTAGCGAAACACACAAAAAGGAGAACGATCATGGCGATAGATTTTTATGCGGCAGGACTACTTAGCGTTCCCACCGGATTCAAACGAATCCAAGGTCCGGGCACGACTGTTGGGTATAGCTATCAACGTGCCGTTGGGCATGATGAATACGGTGACGAACAGGAATCGGACTTGCACAGCGTAGAGTTTGCGTTCGAGGAAGTGTTTGAATCGACATCGGACACAATGACGATTCCGCCCGACATAGGCGTTTTGGATGGCAACGTTACCATAGTGTCGTTGCGCGTAGAAACCGGCCTGCAACGGTTACGGCTAACTATTGGTGGAGTGTATTACACCGACAGCGATACGGCGCCGACCCGAAAATATACGCATGGCGTAACGCTTAGCCAGGGGTTTGGCGCGGTGGATTTTATGGCGGCCACGGCGGGCACAGCGCATGTGCTTACCGGAAACCTGACAATCTCGTGCGAAGTGGTGCCGGGTTTTGACGGTAGCGGCGACTATGTGCAACATGAAATTCATGGCGGCAAAATGGTTGCCGAATCGTCGTGGATGGGCAAGCCTACCACTGACGCCGCGGCCGCATGGGATGTCACAAGCGCAAAGCCGGATCGGTCGAATACGGATTTCTATAAGTGGGACGTGTCCGGCGAGCAGGGTATGGCCAGCGCCGCTGTTGGTGCATAGCAGCGCGAGTTGACATGAGGACCGCGGCATGCCGGAACAAAATCAAATCCTGATCAAAAAACCACGGTTGGAACCCGCCGCGCAGGCCGCGATTGCAGTCATTGAGCGCGATACCGGCAAAAAAGTAACGCCTGAGCATGTAGTCTGGCTGCAAGCAGCCGCGCTTGAAATGGTTTATAATACGCGGAGCGCTCCCGCCCTGTGCGATTTGCCGCACTCGTGCGGGGGCGTTTTGTTTTGGCCGATGACGTATTTTGCCGCCGAGTGGTACCAGGAAATTGTGCAGCAAAAATACGGGATGGATTATCGGTGCATCGGGTTCGCACTGGCCCATGCGCATCAGCCGGAAGCATTGCGGATATTAACGGATGCTCGTGCTGCCCGCGAGGCCGTGAATAATTGGTTACTAACGCTGCATTGCGGCCCGGCGCAGTTGCGCGAAACTGTCGAAAAACTCATCGGACGCGACGAACTCGTTGCGGTGGAAAATGTAGCGCCACGCTCCGACACAGGTCGAGCCAGCGATTGGGGCGACACAATCGCGTTGCTGTGCGAACACTATCCCGGAACCGATCCCATATTTTGGGGAACAAAGGTGGGAATCGCATATGCCGAAGAAATGTTGATGCGGGCTATCGGCAACAAAAGCGGCGTACAGGATACCATGTCATTTTCGGAACTTGGCCGCTGGCAATGCCTAATCGAACACATCAAGCGCGAAATAAAAACCGAAACGGAAACCGACGATGGCTAGCTGGAACGAAATAATTTTAAAAATTACCGGGCGAGCGAACGTCAAGGCTGCCGCCCAAAAAGCGTCTAGCGACGTTAAGAACAATTTCGACATGAATGACTTGATCGGGCGGGGACCGGCTTGGGCACGGCAGCTTATGACCGGCTTTCATGGCGCAATGATCGGCATGGCTTTTCGCACAGCGTATCAGCTGGGTAAGGTTTTAGGGGCGGCCATAAATGCAAACGAAGGGCCGTTCTTGTATTTTTGGCGAAAGATTCAGTCCGCAGGGGTTAAGGCGTTTTTGGCGATAGAAGAACAGGCTCGTAAAACTGCGGCGTTTGCCCGCAAGTCTGCCGTCGAAGGCCTAAAATATCAAATCGAGCATGACACCAAGGACAGAGAGAAGGAGGAACGGCAAGCAAAGCGACTTGCCGATGTTGAAAAAGCCCGCGCAGAAGCGGCGCTACAATCATCGAAGGCAATCGACGCCGCCGCTAAAGCAAAGCTGGATACGGATGATAAAATCGGGCGGACGCAAAACGAACAGATCAGCGCGGAAAACGATGCACAACAAGCCGTGTATCGCACCAAGAAAGCGATCGAAGACTTGGCCGCCACGCGTGACAGATTATCGGGCGACGAGCGCAAGCGAGCTATCGCAGAAAAAAATCTCAGGGGGGAATTGTTGCGTCGGATGCAAGGAACCGCCGTCGAGGATATGACCGGCGCATGGAACGAAGAAAACGAATCGCTGCGGCAACAAATTAGACTGTTGGACACCGACAAAGATTTGCTTGCGGAAAAGTATGCCGACACCGAATCAGGGATTGCGGTATTGCAAGCTGAGTTGTCGGCGCAAGAAACCATAGCTAGAAAGCTCAAAGAGCAGCACAAATACGAATTGGCGAATGTTATAGAAGCCGAAAAACTGAAAGAAATAGAAGAAAGCCGCGATAACAAAATACACGAGACAAAAAACGATAAAGATGCAACAGTAGAGTCTGACCGTGCCTCCGCCGCAATTGCCGCCGAACAGTTGACTCTATTGCGCGAACAAGGCGCATCCGTCGACGAGATACAGGCATCCGAACAACAAGCTCAATCCAAAAAAATCGAAAGCGCACAGCTTGCCATAGAGTTTGCCCGCAAAGAATTGGACATTTTGCGGGAATCTGCGAAGCAAGAAAAGGAAGCCAGCGGCGCTGTATCCGATACGCTAAAAGATAAAATCGCCGATGCTGAGACCGTATTGACTCAAAACGAAGTCGAGTATGATTTGCAAGAACGCATTCTTGGAGTCATGAAAGAGCAGCATGAAGTTGAGAAAAAGAAAATCCAAGATGCGGCAATGCTGACTGCGTATAACCGCAGTATCGAACGGATCACAAACGGCATAGCCAAAACAGCAGAGGAAAGCATTTTGGGAGTTCGCGGCAAGGATGGCGGCTTTCGGGCTCGGGGTATCGACGATATGCCGCTTGAAGAACGCGCAGAAGCATGGAAGGCCCGGTCGGAAAAAGAAATAAAAAAGGGGCTAAAACGGGAAGCGCGGGAACAGGAAAAGCTCAATCGGGCCGCCGCTAACTACGAGAAAACACTACGCGACAGAATCGGCAGACGCACAGGCAAGGAAGCTCAGAACATCGAGGATCAACTTTCCGGTGGACGCGGAGCGCGGGCGGCCAAACTACTCAAAGATGCGCTGACGGCTGCTGAAGATCGCAAGCAAAAAGAAGCGCTAGAGGAAAAAGCATTTAACGCAACAATCCAGAGCGCGGGTTTGCTCGAAACAATTGAAAAACGGTTAGTCATGTGAGGTGATACAGCTATGAGTTGGGGCGCTGGCGCTACAGCCTACGAAACCGCACAGACACGAACGCTCATGCGCAGAATAGGTGCCTTGGGCGGAAAGCAACATTGCGTTGTCGATACAACGTCGTGGGTGAAAACGTGTATGTCGAAAACCAACGCGCTTGCCCTGACGCCGACAGCCGTCGATGGGGGGACGATAGCCAACATTAACAAACAGCGCGTTGATGACTCAGACCAATGGCATGTGTCATGGGACGAAAAAACGATTGGCGAATGGACCGATGGCGAATGGCCCACGTAGCGATATGAAGGCGAAGCAATGATCCAATATCTTCGCAGGTTTAAGCCGGGCGACAATCCGATTGTCTGTGCCGAGTGGCACGATATGCTGACCAATATCGCGCGGACGATTTCGGTCGAAGTTGCGACAGACGGGGTCAGCGAAATTGACAGAGTCAATGACAACGGCATGGATTGGGTTATCCGGGTCGGAGTTGCGAGCGCCACAAATAGCTACGATGCATTCGCCATTTCGATTGACGACACAACCGCAACCATCGGCGAGGGAGCGCTGATTATCCCGCATGTATCGCCGGGGTATTTCGTTTTGCAGGGAACCAATGTCACCCTGTCCGGCGCATCGCCGGGATATGTCTACGCCACGCATCCTAAAAACCATTCCACGGGCTTGACTCTTTCAACTTCGCTGATGACCAGCTATCCGGTATCGACTGCAAGCGAATACAGGTTTGCGTTGTGGAAGTTGGTGTACGAAAATGACAAATGGAGTGTAAGTCGCGCATGTTTTGGCGGATGCGATATTCCCGGTTTTGGCCTGCTTTGATCGTCGCGCTCGTGGCTTCGATCAGCGGCGGAAGTGTGCCCACGTCATGGGAGGGCTGGCCGATTGACGGAGCGAATTATTTTTCGATGCAACACGCATTCCGCGAGCATGAGTATTTCGCGCAACTCGTTAATGCGCTGAACGAACGGGCGGCGGCGGTGCATGAAGTTTGGCCGAACACTGATTACTCCGTGAAAATAATCAAGACCGGCATGGTTGGCGAGGCTGGCGATGAACGCGAGGTCGGATTTACAAACCAATTTGGCGAGATCGATTGCGGCGGCGGCGATACCGCATATTTTGAGGTAACGCGAGATGACATGATCGACTTGATAACCGGAATTGTTTCGCTGTTTGAGGGTGTTCAATGGGTTCGGCACGATCTGTCCGATGATGGACGATGGGGCGTTTTGGATTATTGGTTTGATGGGTACACCAAAAAAGATGACCTGGACTTGTACCATTGGCCGTATGAAAGCCTCCGCACGGCATTGGCGGTTTTGGAAATAGGTTACGATGTCGGGCTGTTATGGTTTTGGGAAGATGAACCGATCTACACGACCGGCGGGGTCGTGTACGTTATGTCGCAACCTGATACGGCCTCGCCGATTGAATGGACGCTAGCGGAAAAGCAGTCTTGGTCGCCGGGGTATATCGCATCTGGATTTACGGGGGTCGGCTACTACCATTGGGAGTATTACAACAAACTTTATGTCCCGAACACAATGGGCAGAGAATTGCCGCTAAATATTTACGGTGGATCAACCGGGCCGGTTTTTGTGAGTACAGAACCAGTCCTCTACGACAGCTATGCGTTTCTTTTCATGGCGGATGGCAACGGAACGCTACCAGCAGGAACGATTACCTTGTATGAAGATGATCGAATTGGAAACCCGTTAATAAATTATGACAACGCATGGATTTCAGGCCGATGGTATGCGCCGGGCTACAGCACGAACATTATGCCCGGCCACACGACCAACAACACGACTCCGGTATGGCGCGAAGATACGCACGTTGTCGGCACATTTGCGCATAAGGCATTGCCCGGCAGCGTTCCGAAAATAAAAGCCAAGCCGTCGTTTTTCGGCAATGTCACGTTGCACGGAACGGTATGGACAAACTCACCCGAGGACGACGGTTTCCATGCCGTTTTTTTCGGGAGTGAGGAAACCGTTTCCGTCGGAGGTACAGAAGAGAATTGCACGAAATACTGGTACAGCGTGACCAATATTGTTGTCACGGCCGATCCGCCAAACGATACAACTACCGTCTATGTTGCGTGGGATTATTCGGGCGCGTTTTACAGCCAGATGTTAGGCTATAATGATTACCTAACCGGCCTGCACTGGCCGGATGTGCTTAACGACGCGCAGAAGGTTATTGACCGGATGAGGTGGTTCGTCGGCAAGGAAGGTGAGTGGTTCAACGCCCGCAAAAGCACTAATACAACTATATTTCCCGACAGTGATGATTTATTCGGCGTCCCCGAAGGAGTCACGCCTATTGATCCTTATAACGCTCCCTTCACATTCCCAACCAACGATGATTCGGCAGCGATAGCCCAGCTGATAGAAATGGAAGTTATGATGATGTGGGCACCGATGGCGATATGGACCGGCTTCGAGCCACCCGAGGAAGATTTGCCCATTGAATTGCCGCTATGGACATACGACGATTTGGCCGAATATGGGGTGATGTGGAAATATCACGAACCGAATGATCCCTTATATTCTACACCGCCGAGTTTTAGGTGGAGGTTTAGCATTGATGCGGTTCTTGAAGGCGTGAAGTACTGGTATGTGCTGCCGGAAGGCGATATACCGTGGTCCGAAGTCGAATCGTTCAATGTTACCGGATACTGGTCCAGAGTGACGGCTGCGCAAAGTGAGCTTGAAATATGGAAATCGGATTACCGTGTTCGTGCGCCGACAAATTCGCATGTTGAGTTATACGGCTATAGTTATCTGGGCTACAATTATCCACCGTATGAGCCTGCCGATACTCGTGCCACCAGCACGATCCATGCTCTTTACATTGACACGTCTAGCGGCACAGGCAGCGTGCGCGAATTTTACGACATATCCGTTTCCAACCTTGGCAGTTGGGTTGACGGATCAACCACATGCTATCCGTCGATAAGCACAAACAACACATTCCCGCATTATAACGTCTCGCCCGCGCATGAAGGAATCGCATTGACAAACGGAGGATGGTTTTCTTTGGGGGTTTCCGCAGCGGATGGTGGCCCAGGGTATAACCCCGCCCCCTGGGAACTAATCGAGGATTACGGTCAAGGCGTTACAGGAGCATCGGAGATAGTTTATGATGACAGGTGGTTCTACGACCTGTACTGCACGACATCGTCTTATATGGACAAGCCAATTGCCGGTACTATACCGAACTGGGAATGGTATACCATAAGCGCGGGTTCTTCGTCCGGCAAAAGCTCAATTGCTGCGGTATTCGACTACGGAACAAACAGCTATACAACGTTGTGGATGATTCCGCTGATTAAACTCGACGTATCAGGCGGCTTGAAATACGTTGACTAAAGGAACCAAATGAAAATATATAGAATGCTTTTGCTTGGCCTGAGTTTCCCGGTTTTCCTTTTCGCGGCTGGCCCAGCGCCGCAACCTATAACCATCGATTCGCAATCGCGGGTTGTCGCCGGGCAAGAAGTGTACCGCGCCAGCGCCCGCACGTTTCGCCTGTCGTTCGTCGACAACGGCACGGCCACGGACATAACCGGGTATACTCCGTTCATGACGTGGTCGACATCGAACACGGCCAGCATTTGCTACACAAGCGTGGCGTCGGTAGTGTCCGCAACGGGGGGCGTAGCTGATTGTGCGTTTTCATCGGCACAACTCGACTATGCGGCGGGCACATATATTTTTGAGGCGGGCTTAGTCGATGATCCCATCGTTTTTCGACAAGGCGTTTTCCGTATTCGCGCCAGCCCGTATGGGCAGGGGACTGGCGCGGCAATAGCTACGACAAACCTGAACTGGGCGGCTATCGGCAATACCGGAACCGAGTCAGCGCCGTTTGCTCTGAAAACTCGGACAATAACGATTGATGGCGTGAGCGGGCTGTTGACGAACAATTTGACCTTCTCCACGGCGGGCAGCACGAACACTCCCGCCGTTTATTTGTCCGTTACGAATATAGCCGACAGCGCACCGCATTTGACACTGACGCGAACCGATGCGCACACGATTACTGTTACCGAGACTGGGTTCGGCACGGCGGCGGACAGCAACGCATCGGCGTTTGTTGCGGCGGGAGATGTCGCACTGGCGGCGGCGCTGACAAACATTACCGGAGGTACCGAAATTGTCGTTGCGGGTAGCGGTAGAACAAGAATGCTCAGCATTGCCGCTGCTATTGCGCGAGACGCGGAAGTAATCGCCGCGACTAGTGCGCTTGATGTGGTTGCTTTTGACGGCGAAGTTGATCCGGCATTCACGAGTAGCGTCGCCGCCTCGATAACGGCGGCGGCAACACAGGAATGGTCTACCGCTTACGGGTGGGGCAACCATGCGATGACTGGATATGCGGGGACAGACGATCTTGCCGATGTGGTTGCGGATGTTGATGTTTTGCAAACGGGGAAGGCCGTCGTGGTCCACGCGCATGTGTGGACGGATTTGACCGACGGCGGGACTGTGAGCCAGAACATGGCGACCGCCGCAGACGCGGCGGCGGCTGCCCGTGATACGGCTTTGAGTAATGCGGTGGTGGTCATACTCGGCGGGGCGACCAACGACGCGG